>JAFULX010000046.1 GCA_017483065.1 Clostridia bacterium
CAGGCGGTACTATCACAAACTGTTATTCCGTAGGACATACCGTTACAACTAATAGCAATATTGCAGGTGGTATTGCAGGATGTACTTATGGCGGTACAATCAGCAACTGCTATGCACTTAATGGTAGTGTTTCGGGATATGGCACCCGCTGGGGCGGCGTAGTTGGTGACTGTCAGAAGGATGATAATACATCTGGTGGTACTGTTTCAAATTGCTATACCGATGATACACGAGTAGTAAGTACGCAGAGTGGAAATGCAACCATTACAGATTGTGCATTAGAAGAAGATACTGCTTTTGCAAGCGGTAAGGTTGCATATCTCTTAAACGGCGGCAAGACAGATGGCACACAGAGTTGGTATCAGAATTTGTCTGATGATAATAATAAAGATTCTTATCCAGTCCTTAATGATACTCACGGTATAGTATATTCTGTATGCAAGTGCAATGGAGAAACACCAGCTGGATACAGCAATGTAAATGAGAATGAACCGCATACAGATGAAAATCCTGTTGATAATGTTTGTGATGTATGTGGTGCTAATTTGCATACACACGAATGGACATATACCGCAAGCAACAATACAATCACAGCGGAATGTGGTGCTGCTGATTGTCCTGCAACAGGAACAAATACAATCGTAATTTCTGCAAGTGGTAAGACCTATGACGGCACAGCGGTAACGGCAACTGTTACAAATAATGTTGATACAACCGATTACAGTTCATCAATTGTATATAAGAACAACGATGATGTTGTTGTCACCGAGGCTGTAAACGCAGGAACATATACTGCAAATCTTACTCTTACAAATGCGGACAGCACAGAAGTAACTGCAAGTGTTGAGTTTACGATTGATGAGAAGGCTATCACAGTTACAGCGGATAACAAGAGCAAGACCTACGGTGAGGATGATAACGAATTAACCTACACAATAACCGACGGCACTCTTGTAAACGGCGAAACTCTCACAGGCACACTTGTTCGTGCAGAGGGAGAAGATGTAGGAACTTATGCAATAACACAGGGTACTCTCACAAATGAGAATAATCCGAACTATGACATTACTTTTGTAGAGGGTACATTTACAATCAACGGTGTTGATATTTCCGCTGCAACAGCCGTTCAGAATGGCACACTTACTTATGACGGAACAGAACAGACACCTACATTCATAGTTACACTCGGCAATACAACACTTGCTGCTGATGATTATGATGTAACAGTTACCGCACAGACAAATGCAGGTGACTATACAGCAACAATAATATTCACGGGTAATTATACGGGTTCAATACAAAATGTGGAATGGTCTATCCAAAAGGCAATTCCAACAGTAACAGCTCCAACTGCTACATCTATTACCTATGGGCAAAAGCTTTCTGAATCCGTTTTGACAGAAGGTTGGGAATGGGTAACACCTGATACAACGCCACCTGTAAACAACACAGGTTTTGCGGCTGTAAAAACCCTTACTGACGATAATAATTACGATTATTCACAGCTTGAGGGATATACATACACAGCAGATACACATAAGCTTTCAGTATTAGTTGCTGTAACGGTAAATAAGGTAGGTACTGAAGTTACAGAAGCTCCGACACCTATTGCTGACCTTGAATATAACGGTACTGCACAGAGCCTTATAAATTCAGGTGCAGCAACAGGCGGTGAAATGCAGTATAGCCTTGATGGCACAAACTATTCACCTATAATCCCCACAGGAACAGACGCCAAGACCTACACAGTATGGTATAAGGTAGTCGGTGATGAAAATTATAATGATACCACACCTGCAAGTATTGAGGTATCAATAGCTCGCAAGGCTGTCACAGTTACAGCAGATAACGCAAGCAAGACCTATGGAGGAAATGATACAGCACTTACTTACACAGCAGAGGGACTGGTAAATGGTGACACTCTCACAGGTACACTTTCCCGTGAAACAGGTGAAAATGTAGGAACTTATGTAATAACACAGGGTACTCTCACAAACGAGAACAACCCGAACTATGACATTACTTTTGTTGAGGGTACATTTACAATCAACGGTGTTGATATTTCCGCTGCAACAGCTGTTCAGAACGGTACACTCACCTATGACGGCACAGTACAGACACCTACATTCATAGTTACACTTGGCAATACAACACTTGCTGATGATGATTATGATGTAACAGTTACCGCACAGACAAATGCAGGCAGCTATACAGCAATAATCACAGGTAAGGGTAACTGCACAGGTACAATTTCAAATGTTACTTGGTCTATCAGCAGGGCAACTCCGACAGCGGAAATGTTTGCATACACCGCACCGACAGACCTTGACTATGACGGAAATGTAAAGTCTGCAACCGTTACAACCGATAAGGATGGTATGGGTGCAATTACTGTCAGGTATTCTGGAGAACCTGTAGCCGCAGGAACTTATGAAGTTTTCATTGATGTTGAGGCGAGCACTAACTACAACGCAGTTTTGAACCTTCTTGTAGGAACATTTACAATCAATGGAATTGCCCCCACATATACAGCACCAACAGCAGTTGCAGACCTTGTTTATGATGGTAATGAAAAGGCACTCGTTACAGCGGGCACAGCAACAGGCGGTACAATGAAATACAGCCTTGACGGAGTAAACTACATAAATACTATTCCTACAGCTGCAAATGCTGATACATACAGTGTATATTGGATGGTAGAGGGTGACGAACCAAACTACAATGATATAATTTGCGATGAGCCTATCTCCGTAACAATCGCAAAGGCTGAACCTGTTCTCACAACAACGCCTGTCGCTATAACAGGACTTGGCTACACAGGTGAAGCACAGGCACTTATTACAGCAGGTACAACAGCAGATGGCGAAATTCAGTACAGCACTAATAATGTAACATACACAAGCACAGTTCCAACAGGAACAGCAGTTGGCGATTACACAGTTTACTACAAGATTATTGGTGACAGCAACCATAACGATAAGATATTTGATCCGATTACAGTTTCAATCGGTAAGGGTGTTGCTCCTGCAATAACAGAGCCAACAGCAACAGCTATTGAATATGGTCAGACACTTTCCGCTTCAGCGTTAAGCGATTCTGCTTGGTCTTGGGAAAACGGAACAGAAATTCCAACTGTTATGAACAGCGGATACAATGCGGTAATGACAGTAACAGACGATAACAACTATGATTATTCTACAGTAATGGGTTACAATGCACTTACACATACAATCACAAGAACTGTTATGGTAAATGTAACCCCTGCAACACCAACAGTAGTTGTAAATGCAACTCCTGCGGCAGACATTGCAGGAAAGCCGATAAGTGCAACAGCAATAGTAACAAACCCTAACAATGCAAGTCTTTTCGACACTCCGACAGCAGAGCTTACATACAGCATAAACGGTGTTACACAGTCATTCACAGGCTCATTTGTAATTCCTGAAGAAACGTCTGAAGGTACAGTTATTACAATCATCGCAACTACAATGGCAAGTGGAAACTATGCTGCAGGTTACGGTACAACAACGGTAACAGTTACAAGCTGTATCCACGAAAACAAAACACTTATGAGTGACGCAGATTCACATTGGTATGAATGTTTGGACTGCGGAGCTGATATTGATAAGACAACTCACAGCGGTGGCACAGCAACTTGTAACTCAAAGGCTTCTTGCGGTATCTGTAACACAGTATATGGCGAATTTGACAGCTCAAATCACGCATACAATGTTTCAACTGCTTGGACAACAGAAAACGGCTACCATTGGCACGAATGTAACGGCTGCGGAGCTGACCTTGACAAGGGAGTTTGCACAGGAGGTACAGCAACTTGTATGACAGCAGCAATTTGTGAAACTTGTGGAATAGCTCACGGCGATGTTGATACTAACAACCACGCAAATAATGTATCAGCAGCTTGGAGTTCCGACAGCGAATATCATTGGCACGAGTGTGCTTGCGGAGCTGATATTGATAAGACAACTCACAGCGGCGGCACAGCAGATTGTAAGAACAAGGCAAAATGTGAAGCGTGCGGCAAAGAACACGGTACGGTTGATACTTCAAACCACGCAAACAATGTATCAACAGCTTGGAGTTCTGACGGAACAAATCATTATCACGAATGTGCTTGCGGTGCAAAGGTTGATACCGCACAGTGCAGTGGTGGTACAGCAACTTGTATGACAGCGGCAATTTGTGATGTTTGCCGAAATGAACACGGAACAACAGATATTTCAAATCACGCAGATGTTTCACCGACTTGGACTTCTGACGGAACTAACCATTGGCACGAGTGTGCTTGTGGAGCTGACCTTGACAAGGGAGCTTGCACAGGCGGTACAGCTACCTGCACAAATAAGGCAGTATGTACAACTTGTCAGCAGGCTTACGGCGAAATCAACAGCAATAATCACGCTGACAAGGAAACAGTATGGAGCAAGGACGGAACAGGACACTGGCACGCTTGCGGCTGCGGAAAGCTTGATTTTGAGGTACATACATCAAGTGGTGAAGCAACAGAGGATACAGCAGAAACTTGTATAATCTGCGGATATGTAATTGCACCTGCAACAGGTCATATCAAACATACAGCAGACACAAGCAAATGGCTTTCCGATGAAACAAATCACTGGCATAAGTGTGTAGGCTGTGAGGAGAAAATGGATACAGCAGCTCACACATTCGGTGATTGGCAGACAGAAACAGAGCCTACAACCACAACCGAAGGAAAGAAAATACGCACTTGCTCAACTTGTTTCTATACTGATGAGGAAGCAATTCCGGTTATAGGAACAGTAGCGGCTCCTGTTTTCAGTCCTGCAAGTACATCGTTCAATGGCTCTATCAATGTTACAATAACAACTGCTACTGACGGTGCAATAATTTACTATACAACGGATGGCAGCACTCCTACAACATCAAGCAAGAAGTACACAGGCACAATTACTGTTACTTCAACAACTACTATAAAAGCAATAGCTGTTAAGGATGGTATGGCTGATAGTAAGGTATCTTCTGTAACATATACAAAGCAGGAAAGCGGCGGATATGTTCCGACACCAAATCCAACTCCAACTCCTACACCTACCCCAACACCAATCACTCCTGATGACGATGAGCCACAGATTAAGGGTGATAACGGAAAAACAGGTTGGGATGCAATTCTTGACGCAATTAAGAACGCATCGGATGGAGATACAATCGTTGTTGATATGAATGGCACAACTGAACTTCCAAAGTATATTACAAAGGAAATGAAAGATAGAAATATTTATCTTGTGCTTGAAATGGATAACGGTTTTAGTTGGACAATCAATGGACTTGATGTAACCAATCCGAAGAACGTTGATATGGGGGTTAAAAAGGGAACAAAGAATATTCCTGTTGATGTTATCAATAGCATAACAGGTGAGAGCTACACAATTCAGCTTTCACTTGAGCATAACGGCGATTTTGGATTTACAGCAGTTCTCACAGTTGACCTCGGCAAGAAAAACAACGGACTTTATGCAAATCTGTTCTGGTATTACGAAAAGGGCGATGAGCTTGTTATTGTTGACTTTGACGAAATTCAGAATGGCAAAGCAGAGCTTATGTTTACTCACGCTTCTGATTGGGCAGTAGTAATTGATGATGAAGTTCTTGGAACTTTTGATGATGTTGCATCCGGCTCAGGTATCGAGGATAACTCCGAAATATTCAATTTTGACAGCAAGAACGGATCTGCTCCTATTGTAGTAGCAGTTAGCTTTGCAACCTTAGCTGTAATCTCAACAGCGGTAGTAGTGTACAGAAAACGCAGACAGAAATAATGATAATCAGGAGGTATCTGATGTTATTTGGTAATAATGATTTTGAATTTTTGGAAATGCACATTAAAAACTATAAATGGCATCAATCCTCTGACGAATTTGAAATTCTTTGCAGGTATCAGAACAAAGAAGCTGCCAGCGTTATGTTTGGTAATGTTCGTAATGTAGATAATATCCCGCTGCTTAATGGCAGAGTTATAGAGTACATACGGTATAACTTTGGAGATAATCGTAATGTAGAATGTTACGAAATACATTTTAAGGACATATCAGAAACAGTAAATGTATGGGCAGATAGTATTAAATATTTGTACTGATAAAAGTTAATTGTAAAAATCTCCCGTAGATGATACGGGAGATTTTTCGTTTATGTGTATAAAAGGCTGGGCAACTTACAAACAAAAATAATCAAGTAACGAGTAAAATTTGCAAGCAACATTGTACACTATGGAGGTGTTGTAGGTAAATGAATTAAGATATGATGTTCCACTGGAACATTTTACTTACCATACAAAAGAATAGATATTATAAGGATTTATGTGTAACAGCATAAGTCCTATTTTTTTATCCAAACGCAAACTATAAATATTCATATTTAATTTACAAAATGTTTAAGCACGGCAAATATCAAACAAACTGTTAAGTTTTTGTGTCTATGAACTGCATTTAAGTACATTTAAGTGAATTTAGAGTTATTTCAGATTAATTCGTCCCACTGTTTTTGATGAGTTTGTTCATAGTGTGAGCAAACTCCGATCTGATATAATGGAATCAGTGAAAAACGCTGAATG
>JAFULX010000047.1 GCA_017483065.1 Clostridia bacterium
CCCATCATAACAAGATAGAATATAGTCGGTGACAAAAGCGGCAGTGTGATGCTGAAGAACTTTCTCACTGTGCCGACGCCGTCAATATCTGCTGCCTCATAGATATCATTGCTTATTGACTGGAGTGCCGCAAGCAGATAAATCGCCTGCGAGCCGATACCCTTCCATATACAAAGCACGGCAATTGAAATGATAACCACATACCATTTGTCGCTGAATACATATTCAAAGGGTCCTAAGCCGAACAGACCGAAAATCTGGTTAAAGATACCGCCGAACGGATTGTAGAGCATTACCCAGATAGCACCTACGGCAACCATCGGTGCGATAACAGGTGTAAAGTATATTGCTCTGAAAACAGCAATACTCTTTAGCTTCTGGTTAAGCGCTACCGCAAGCACCGCCGAAAGGAATATTTCAGCAGGCAGGTACGCAAGCACGAATGCAAAAGTGTTTCTGTAAGCCTCCCATATATCGGGGTCGGTTAATGCCTTTATGTAGTTTTTCAGTCCGACGAAATTCGGATCGCTTACCATATTATAGTCGGTAAATGAATAATATAGTGAGAATGCTACGGGGATTACGAAAAACATACATAATCCCAGTATATACGGAGCGACAAATAGCCAGCCCCATTTTCTGTCTTTTTTAAGCAAGAGCTTTTCCTCCATTCCACCATTGGATTTATTAAAGCTATCGCTCGGTTATAAGTGAAACCGAGCGATAACAAACTAAGCTTTATTCTGCCAGGATTTCCGATACTTCTTTATGAGCTGTTGCCGCAACTGTTTCTGCGTCTGCTCTGCCCTCAAACATTTCGAGAGTTGCCTTGTCTACCTTGCTTCTCCACTCTGACCAAGTGGGGTTTTCAAAGAGTGTTACGCCTGTTGCGTCAAGATTCTTGTAGAATGCTTCTCTGTTTGCGGGAACTGCCTCAACCGTGCTGCAAAATTCCATAGCCTTCTTATGAATGGGGAATCCGCCCTTGATTTCTTCTGCAAGCTCAAGCTGAACCTCTTCGCTCAAATAGTACTTGAGCCATTTCCAAGCTGCCTCCTGCTTTTCGGGCGAGGATTTGCCGTTGATTATCCAGCAGTTGGGAACATATACGGAATATCTTCCGCCGTCGTAGCCGATAGGCATACTAACGATATTATATCTAAAGTCCTCTGCCGCATTGTTGTTGATAAGTGTTGCAGCGTTGGTGTTCATAAATGCCATTGCGATTTTGCCGTTGTAGAACGAGGTTTCAAGACCGCCGTTTGCTGTGTACCAAGCAGTGGGAGGAATAACGCCTGCTTTTACGAACTCTTCCATATGCTTGAAGCCTTCGATAGTTTTCGGGTCGTCAAAGTTTGACTTTGTTCTTGTTTCGTCCAGTGGAGCACCGCCTGTCGAAAGCACGAACGGCAGCCAGCCGTTTGAGATTGAGTACGTGCCGCCGAAGCCGTAAACGGGCGATGCACCTGTTGCGTCAACGGGAGCAGTAAGCTTCTTTGCAGCCTCCAAAACATCTTCAAATGTCCAGTCGTCTGTCGGATATTCAAGACCTGCCTCGTCAAAAAGTGCCTCGTTGTAGTAAAGTGCAAAACAGTTAAGTCCGTGAGGAATACCCCATACGTGACCCTCTGCGTCCTTTGCGGCGTAAAGTGCACTTATATAATCATCTGCATTAAGCTCTGTTTCAATCTTCTCTGCCAAATCCATCGAGCCGCCCTGTGCGCCCAAGGTCATAGTATAGCCCGAGTCGGAAATAAAGATATCGGGAGCTGTTCCGCCTGCAATCTGCGTCTTGATTTTGCTCATAAAATCATTCCACGGAGCTTCGTCAAGCACTACCTCGATATCGGGGTTAGCAGCCTTGAAGTCCTCAATAACGCTGAACGGTGTAAGGGTGTCGCCATTAGGCACACCGATTTTGATTGACACCTTGCCGTCCGTTGAGGTCTGCTCACCGCAGGAAGCAAGAGAAGCTGTCATCATAGCCGCCATAATCAATGCAAGTAGTTTCTTCATTTAAAATCCGCCTTTCTTGTTGTCTTGCCTTTACTCTAAGGGAGGGCGGTGCGTCCGCCCCCACCCTTAAAGTGCTTTGTGTCAATTTATTGGTTATATTCTACGTCTGCCATAACGGGAAGCATCTCGCCGTCCCACAGATAAACCTTGTAATATACATCTGTTGTTTCACCGTCAAATGAGCCGAACGCAAAGTTCTTGAGTACACCCTCGCCTGCCTTGAGGTCTGCACCGACAGATACCATCTGTACATCTATGAGTGCCTTTGTTGCTTTGTCATAACGTGCCGCATAGAAGGTACGCTCAACATTGTCTGTATCCTGTACGAACAGCAAGCTCGCATTTGAAGCATCGCTTGTTACAAACTCCTGCATACCGTAGCGTGCTGTTTCCTTGCCTGTGAAGCCGATTGCAGTTTCGTCTGCAAGCTTAACAGAAAGGTCGTCATAGTAGAAGTTTCCTGCCCAAGTAACACCGTCGGGAGCAGCATTCGGTCTGAGACCTACTCCCAAGTTTACGATACCGTCTGCGTAGTTTGACATCTCGGGTACATAGAAATAACCTGTGTACTCTGTCCACTGACCGTCAGTGTGCGTCTTTGTTTCACAGCCTGCGAATACATTGAATATGTCGCTGTCAGGATATGCGTGCGGAGTTACTTGAACAAACGGTTTTGTATTCATTCCTTCTGCAATGCTGTCATATGCATACTTGAAGCTGATTTTATATACCTTGCCCGATTCTGCAAGGAAACGGTGCATCGGAAAAGTGCCTGAGCTGTATCCACTTATTAATGTAGCAGGATTATCACTTGACGCAGGTGCGTTTGTTGCTGCAGCAGCATTATACCAATTATTAACCGACGTACCTGTGTAAATATCCATTGCTCCGTTAGTGATATACTCGTCTGTTTTGGTCAGCTTCATATCATCAACATTACAAGCCTGATTTGTACCTATTCCACTTCCGATTATTGTCACCTTTACAGCATTTGCATATGGCGGCAGTACAAAGTTTGCACTCTTTGCTCCTGCACCATAGAAAGAAGATGCTGCTGAAGTGATATCTACATTCTTATTGGCATTATATAAACGTCCGTTAATAACACTCTTGCCGTTTGCAGCCGCCCAGCTTGCAAGGTCTGTATATGTTCCGTTTTCATAACGCATAAAGCTAACAGTTACCTGCGAACGAAGTGCTGTGTAGTCACAGGTGTAGGAGATTTCGTACGGCTGACCTGCAACAAGACCGTTTACGTTCTGTGACATACCGAATGATGTACCGTACATCTGAAGATAAGCATCGCCCGAGCCATTGACCTGTCTCGATACCTTAGGGGCATCCGTTACGGAAGTTCCCGGTTTAAGACTGCTTCCACTGATATATTCAATCGTCCAGTCAGCAGGTATTACCGTTCCTGCTGCGTAGGTCTTGGTGTATGTGCCGTCTGTATATGAAACATCGCTTTCAAGAGCATAGCTCGCTGTGAAACCGCCGTTCTTCAAAAGGTTTACCTTTGATTCAAGGCTTACGTCCTCAGCCGATGCCAATGTGATTGATACGTCGTCATAGAATACCGAGCCTGTCCAGTCGGACTCGTTTCTTGTTCCGAGAGTAAGTCTTGCGGTCATAGCAGCCACACCCTCAACCTCGGGAGCGTAGAAATATGTAACGCCGTCGTTATATACACCGTCATTTGTTGCAGGCTGTGTCACAACTGCATCAATAGCCTCGCCGTTGGGCGCATTCTGATATGCAACAGTGATGTACGGTGAAAGGTCTGCACTTGCCTGTCTGCCCGTCTGTGCGTACTTGTAGCTGAGCTTGTAGTACTGACCTGGGATAAGCTTTACGTCCTGATACATATTTGTTACATTTTTCTCAGCAAGAGTAAGTGCATATGTACCTGAAGCAACCGTCGTCTTGGAAATTCTTGCTGCACCTACGGTACCCCACTTCCAGATAGTTGCATTGTTGTAAACATTTTCCATATCGCCGTCGGTTACAAACTCCACGCCGCCTGCTACAAGCGATACTCTGTCAAGGCTGTTGTCCTGTCCGCCGCCTATCGAGTTCAGACCGAAGGTTACCTTTGCGGCATTTGCGCCCGTCGGAGCAACTGTATTGTAGTAGTATCTGGGCTTGTTATCGGTAATCGGTCCATTACTCTTTATAGTTATGTACTGTTCCGATGAAAGTTCGGTATATGTTCCTTCAGTTTCATCGTAGGTGTACCAAGTGATTGTTGTCAGACCTCTGCCCTTTGTTACCCAGTCGAAGGAAAGAGTATATTGGGTACCCTCTGCAATGCCCTCTGTCACCATCTGGCTTACAAAGTAGCCGCCACCGATAAACGTAAGCTGGTTATTTGAACCTGATATGTACAGATCATTCTGTGCAACCAGATTTGTTCCTACTGTAATATCCCAGTCTGTGGGAAGCTTTGCTCCTGCGGGAAGGGTATCTGTGTCTGTGCCGTCTGTATAGCTTACGTCTTGTGCCAAGTTGTATGTGTCACCAAAGTCGCCGTTGGTGATAAGATTTGTTTCTGCCGCCATTGCGGTCATAGACATCGGCAGCATTGACACGAGCATTGAAGCTGCGAGAAGTGCACCGATTTTCTTTTTCAAAGAAAGCAAATTCTTCATAAGATTTGTACCTCCGTTTGTTATAAATTTTTTGTATGCGTTTAGCATACTTATCTTGTAATCTAATTGTAAAACTTTCAAAAAATTTAATCAATAGATTTTCTTTAGACGTTTGAGGTTTGATATTCTTTTCTTTAGATTTTTTGTACTTTTTAATGGAAAATCTTCATAATTTTTGTGAATTTTCCTATTTATGCTGTGCAAACAGCCAGTCGAACATCTCTTTATTGCCGTATGTATAATCCCACGCATTATGTCCGACTCCGTCGAATACGGTAAGCTTTGCGTTGCCGCCGTGCTTATTCACTGCGTCAACCATTTTACGGCTTTCCTCGCAGAGCACGGTCGGGTCGTCAGCACCGTGGAATGCCCAGACAGGCACATCTTTAAGACGTGGTGCGTTCCAGTACATTCCGCCGCCGCAGATGGGTACTGCCGCCGCAAAAAGCTCGGGCATACTCATAGCCGTCTGCCACGTTGCATATGCACCCATACTTGCACCCATAACGTATATGCGTGATTTGTCGGCATAGAGATTTTCTGTTGCGTACACGACAAAGTCCTTGAGCTGTTCAAATATATCAAACCAAGTGTCGGCAAAGCACTGCGGCATCACGACAACTGCGTTTTTGATATATTCTGCACCAAGCCTGAACAGCGGATAGCCGAGGTGCTTTGAAATGTCATTACCACGACCGCCTGCACCGTGGAGCAGAATTATCATCGGGTATTTCTTATCCTCCGAAAACCCGTCGGGCTTTGCGATTATGTATTCAAAATTTTTGTATTTGCAAATTTCCTGTGTCATTTTATTCTCCTATGTAAAACATCTTGGTTTCTCCGAGATACATAGTACATTTTAGTGTGTCTGTATCCTCGCCGTAGGTCTTTTTCTCGTACAGCTCGTAGGGAGTGCATTTTTTGGGAAGATGTACGGTCTTTTCACCTGCTGTTGATGCGTGGATTGTGACGTAATTCTTATTCTGGAAGAAAACATCATCATTATCCAGCCATATATGACAGCCTGCATAGCGTGCTATTGAGCGGATTACATCTGCACGGACTACCTTTGTACCGCAGTAGACCGCTGTGTATCCGTCATTTTGCTTGATTGTAAGAGCAGGCTTGCCTGTTTCGCAGAATTTGGCGATTACCTCACCCTCGCCGTCCTTGGGATAGAATGCAGGGCAAAGGTATGAGCGTTCATAGTTGCCGATTTCCCAGTCGGGCATATGGATTACGCTGTGGCGGATATGACGGTCAAGGTCGCCGTAGCTTCTGCCCTTTTCCAAATCGTATGCCGCCTTGTGGTCGGAGCAAGACCTGAACAGCGGTGTTCTGACCTCTTCCTCCATTTCCATCTGCATACCGATAAGGTCGGACATATTCGCTGCCGCAAATTTCGCATCGCTGTCGGGATTTATAACGCCGTTTGCGTACATAAACATCGCCGTTGCGTTATTTTTGGCAAGCTTTTTCTTGATTTCCTCACGCTCGGAGTCGGTAAGGGTGTATGCGTTGAAGAAAACATAGAGCATATAGTCTGGCATATCGGGATTGGACATATCGTTATGGTAATAGATGTCAACGCCTGCACCGATTCGTGCGATTTCGTAGTTACGCATATACTCGACTGTGTCGTGCGTGGTCTTGGGTGCGACCATATGCACGCTTTCCTCGTCGTATATGAATGCGATTTCGTGACCCTTGTCACGGTCGAGTGAGTAAGACTTTTCCGCAATCTCGCTCTGACGTTTAAACAGCTCGTAAATCCGCTCGTGCTTATATCTATTGCCGCCGAGATGCTGGTCAAACCACCAGCCCTGCAAATCATCGCAGATATTACGTCCGAAATTACGCTTTAAGACGTCGATTGAGTCGTCAACGCTGTAAAGGTCAATCGCCTGACAGTATTCGGGGGTTTCTACGTGAGTTCTGGTGTCGTCCTCGACAACGAACATTGTGCCGTTGATACGCATTGAGTCGTACATACACCTCTGTCCCTCAAAACCGCCCCTCTGTCTGTTCTGATAAACCCCTGGTGCAGAGAAGATGTCGACCACGCCCGATTTTAGGATATCGTAAACACAAGCAGTTGCGATGTGGTTATAAAAGTGCGTTGCACCGTAGTTGCCGTAGAATGCACCGACAAGCAAGTCATCGGACAGCTCCTTGGAAATTCCGCCCAGATAAATGAGCGAGCGTGTTGTTGCGACCGACCTTGCACGGTAGAAATCGTACACGCACATATATTTGTCGACATTGAGGAAGGAGCCGATATGCGTCGGGTCGCCGTAAAATTCATCGCCGAGCTTATGACCTTCCTTTCTGTTGCGGTGCTTGATGTCATAGTCCACACCGCACAAATCGTAACGCATATCCATTGAGTAGTAACGCTCCGCCATATCGGGGATATGCGGCTCGTCAAAGCTTGCGGTCGGGTCGTCCCAAGCCTCACGCAGGGCCTCCAATGTACCGTATTTTTCACGCAAATAGAGTGAAAATTCACGCTTCATCGACTTACTGCAATCGCCGTAAACGCCCTTTTCGGGAATTGTGAGAGGTCCTAACTGCCGCCATTCGGAGGTGTTGCCCGCCGCAATGAATATACCTGTTATTCTGTCCGCATACGGCTTTTCCATAAGGCGGTGATAGGTGTCCTTTAGGTATTCACCCGCTGTTTTCCGCCATTTTTCCGAATAGAGCGTATAGCAGGCAGGCATATCGGTGCAGTAAGACTCCGTTGCGAGATATGCACTCGGGTATGTGCCGTCGGAAAGCTTAATACACTCCTCTAAGTTTTCCTGTACCCATTCATTAGAGGGGTGCAGCCCGATGCGCAGCATAATCAACGCATCGGGGACTGCCTCAAAGAGGATTTTCGCCTCCTCATCGAGCTTATCAAAGGCATCGTCCCTTATCCATTCGGTATCGCAGATAAGAAAAAATATTTTGATGCCGCTTTCGCCAAGTCTTTTGAGGTATTCTTTATCAATTATGTATTTGCCGTTACTTACATTGCAGATGGTTGCCATCATCGGCGGATAGATTTTGCCGTCGTGGCTGATTGCCATACTGCCGTTATGTTTAACGAGTTTTCCCATAGGTTTTCATCCTTTCAAGCTGTAAAATATCTGTGCAACCTGTGCACGTGTTGCCGTTGCCTGCGGTCGGAAGGTGTTGTCCTCAAAGCCTGCGACCACCTTTTTTTCCGCCGCCCACGATACCGACGCCGTTGCCCATTCGGATATCTGTCCGCCGTCGGCAAATGCCGCATTTGCGGTAAAGTCGGTATTTGCACCGCTTTGTGCCATACAGCCTCGAAGCACGGTCACAAGCTCCTCTCGGGTAATGGCTTGGTCGGGACAGAATTTGTCGCCTTCTATAAAGGAAAGTATTCCTTTCGCCTTTGCGGTATTGACCGCCGCCGCATAGTACATATCACTCCTGACGTCCGCGTAGGCGTTTACCGTTTTCACACTTGTGTCAAGGTACATTCTGCCCATAAGTGCAAGGAACATTCCACGTGTGATTGCGGTGTCGGGTGCAAAATGCATCTCGTCCATTCCCTTAAATATGCCCTGCTTTACGGTGTAGCTGACAGCGTTATAGTACCACGCATCAGCATTCACGTCTGCAAAACCGACCGAGCTTTGCGTTCCTTTGAGTATTGCAACCGCTCTTTCAAGCTCGGTGCATAGGTTCAATGCTGCGGTGCGTGTCTTTTCGGTGTCGGCATATGCGGCAAGGTTTAAAGCCTCGTCCGCTTTTGTCTTGAGGTCGGACATTGCCGAAAGCTCGCCCTTTTCTTCAAGTGCCTTTAAAATACCGCTTTCGGTCATTGCAAATACCGCCTCGGCTGTAATCAGCGATACGTCCTCATTGCCTGCAAGACGTACACGGGTATTCGCCGCAATACTGCCCGCCGCAGTATAGTCCGCCGATACGGTCAGAGAAAATACGAGCATAAGGGCAGTTATTATAGATAGTAGTTTTCTCATTTTTGTTTTCCTTTCCTCTTGTCAGAGGGTACAGGCTGAAAGAAATTTTTTCAGTCTATTTAATCTAAGGTTACCAATCCCCACAACGACGGTGAACCCTGATATGAGCCGTAGGTGGGTGCCCAGCAGTGGTTGTGGATTTCGCCCTTGGCACGGCTTGCAGGGTGGTATCTGCCGATTTCGACACAGATGGTGTCACCTGTCTTGATTTTCTTAATACCGTCAAGCGTACCGGGAACACGCATTGTCATTTCCCAATGGTCAGCAAACAGCTCTGTGGTTGCTGAGAAGCCTTCAAAGTTTACGTTTGTATTCTTACTTGCAATACCCGTTAAGTATGCGTCCCAATATGAGCCTGCAAGGTCGGAAACGAGCTGTGCACAGTCTGTCGCACCGTCAAATCTCCAGAAGAACTCCACGCAGTCACCTGCCCACGGATTGCCGTCGTGTGCCTGTGTTGTACCTACCACAACACCAGACATATCGTCATACGCATAAACACGAACGAAGAAATCGTTGTCGCTGTAAAGAATCTTTGCACGGCTTTCTACAGGCACGCTACCTTCCTCACCCTGCTGATAGTGTACGAAGTCCTCGGTAAAGGGTGCTGCCTCCCATTCTGCCTCGGTGGGAACTTCTCCTGCAATCTTTGATGCGGAGTAGGAGCGGATTTCGTATTCGGGAAGCTCGTTGAGCTTTCCGCTTGCAAGCTGCTCGTCAAGGCTCTTGTTTCCGTTTGCAACCGCCTGATAGTTTCCCTCAACCTCTCTCAAAAGGTGTGCGGAATACATCCAGTAGCCTGCCGTTGTCGGTGCTGCCAGCTTGATTTTTTCCTCAGTCTGTTCGGGAGATAATGCCGTTGTATGCGGGAACAGACCAGGGCAGTAGATTGCGTGCATATCCTCGTTTTCTTTAATTGTCAGCATTGTGTCCTTGGTAGATGCCAAAGAACCCCAGTACTCAACCTCAGACGCAACCAATACAGGACGGTCGGGCGTTCCCAGACCCTCTGTCATACCGGGCAACCACTCGAAGCCAGGGAAATAACCGAAGATGATGTTCGGGTTTACCTTGTGTGTTTCCTCACGGATATACTGGAAGAGCTTAACAACCTCGTCCTCAAACCATTCTTTGTATTCGGCTGTCTTGCCAAGGTTATTTACATATTCACTTCTGTTGATGGTTTCAACCTCTTCCCATTCGCCCGTGTAACCCTTTGCCGCCAGATATTTCGGCCAGCACTGGTCGCACATACAGGGTGATGTGTATTGCGAAATACCGCCCGAGTACATCTCAAAGTCGAGAATGATACCCTCGACAGACGGGAAGCTTGCAATAAAGAGAGTTCTCTCAAGGAAGGTCTTATCCCAGTATTCCTTTACAAGCGGACAGGGTGAGTTGAAATATGACGCCTTGTAGATACCGGGGTGGAAGTTTCCGAACTCATTATTTTTTGCAACGCCGTTGTCACCAAAGTTGATTTTGATGAAATCGTGGAGATTGTATTTTTCGTCCAGATTTTTAATTGCAGCTGCCGTACTTGCTTTCCAGCCCTCCATCTCCGAGCAGTTGTTGTAGCTATCATTGATGTTGAGGAATACGCAGTTAATGCCTGCATTCTCAAGACGCTTCAGAACGCCTGTTTCGTCCTCATAGGTCATCGGTGAATGTCCGTAGGTACAACGAATTCTCTCGTCACGAATCCAGTTGTAATGCTCTGCAACGCCGTCCCAGTCAATCATATAGTCATAGCCGACATCTGCGTTCAGGCAGTTATATACGAGCTGTGCCATAGAGCCACGGCTTATGGTCTGACCCTTTGCACCGTCAATGCCTGTAAGCACGCCAAGCTCGTTTGCAACGGATATGTAGCCGTCAGGCCAGCCGCCTGCCTTTGTTGCGGCACTTTCTTTGCCCATTGCAGACACGAGCATCTTTACAGCCTGCTCATATGTAACACCTGTATCAGGCTGGAAGGTGGTTTCTGTCATTCCGCTGACTATTCCCATCTGATACGCTGTTTCAACGTACATATATGCCCAGTGGCTCGGGGGAACGTCGTTGAACTTTTCGATATCCTCTTCTATTTCATCGGAGCCGTAAGCACGAAGAATGATTGTTACCATTTCCGCTCTTGTGAGTCCCTCGTTCGGAGCATAAAGTCCCTCGCCTCTGCCGCTGACAATTCCTTGGTCGGCAAGTGAATTTACTGCCGCCTCATAGGAGCTGCCTGCAACATCTGCAAAGCCCTCTGCCGCCATAGCAGGCACTGCAAGGCTTGCAAGAGCCGTCGATGCCGCTAAAATTAAGCTGATTAGTTTCCTTTTCATATTTTATCTTCCTTTCCGTGCCGTGGCACTATATAAAGTCTTTATAAGACTTATTTACTTATAATTTTGTCGTTGCCTTTTTTTAGTTCCTCATAGAATGCAGGGTCTTTGTCAAGCTCCTGTATTGCGTATATCCAGTAGCCCACATCATAGGGCTCTGCACCTTCTACCTTTGATGCAAAGTTGTAGGTATTGATTGCCGATTCGTTATTCGACCACAAGCCTACTGCAAATACCGCATTTAAGTCATTAAGCTCTGCCATAGCTTTTTTTACATTAGTAATAGCAAGAGTTCCTTTATATGTATCCTCAATAAATATCATCAGCGGCATTTCCTCTGTGCCAAGTCCCTTGGTCATTCCGCCAAGCCATTCTATCGATGGCATTACACCGATAATCAGATTCGGATTGATGGCGTGAAGCCTCTCACGCAATTTGGTCGTGATTGCTGTTACCTCGCCCTTGAACCACTTACTGTATTCCTCGTGGATGCAATTATCATAAAGATACTGTAATCTGTCATTCTGCGATTCATATGTAAGGGATAGAGCTACATCGCCGCCGTCCGCCTGTGCATACTTTTTAACACAGCTGTCGCACAGACACACACTATGATATCTCGTGTCGCCGCCCGAATACATTTCCATATCGAACACTATGCCGATTATCTTCGGGTGCTTTGCTATCACCTCAAAGCGGCTCATCATTTCCTTATCCCAGTATTCCTCAGCAAGCGGACACGGAAGTCCCAGCTCGTTCTTCTTGCCGGGGTGATATGCTCCGTATGAGGTATTGCCCACAACCGAATTTGCACCGTAGCTTGCTTTGAGGAAAATTTGTCTGCCTGTTTCTTCAACATAGCTTTCCATATCGAGGCATAGCTTATCGAGTGCGTTCGAGTCTTTGTTTACATCACCAATAAGATTGAAGATAAAGGTATTTATACCCGAGCTTTCGAGCTGTGCCATTTTTTCCTTGTCATAGAAAACGCTGTGTGCACCGTATGCACCTCTCATTTTCTCTGCGGCGAAGGTGTCGAATACGCTGTTTCGTCCTTTTCTCGGAAGTGTTACACTTTCAGTAACAGGCTCTGCCGTCTGACCGTTTTTCCATACATATGCACTAAGTGTAACATTCTGTGAGTTATCGGGAACGGTCAGTGAGGCTTGCGTAAATATAGAACGGGTTGCGGTAAACGGCTGAATTTTAACGCCAATCAGCTTTTTCCCGTCTGCCGCATTATCGTACATCGCAAAGATAAGATTTCCGCTTTCCTTCTGCTCCTTTGGCACATAATGAAGCTTTGCCGTAACCTCACCTATACCCTGCGGTATTGTAACAAGCTCCATACCGCCCTTAGTTACAGTCAGCTTGGTTTCATTATAGAAATCGGTAAATTCGAGATCGTCGTAATAAATCTCGCCGCCCTCGTTCAGGCGTACAAGGATATACATAGAGCCTGTACCCTCGGGAACTATAAGCTCTGTACTCTTATATATCCATTTATCACCGCTGATTTCCGAACAGGACCAGCCCTCCTGAGTTATGTACTGTCCCGCTTTGTCACGGTAGCCGAAGGTAATAACCGCACTTCCTCCCTCGACAAGGCTTAAAACCTTTAGCCTGAAGGAAAGGGTAATCCTGTCACCCTCCGTTATATTCCTCAAATCCTGACTAATATATGCTCTGCCTGCGTCCGACTTAAAATGCAGGGCATTGTTCCCGTCCACGGGTACAACCTCGAGCGTGCCGTTTCCCGACTGCCACGTGCTTTTCCAACCCGAAAGACCCTGTTCAAAATCACCGTTTGAAAGCATTCCGCTTGCATCGGCATAACCCGAGTACGCCGAAAAAGCAAGTACCGCCGTCAGAGCCGCCGCAAAAATTCCTTTTTTCATAATGCCACCACCTTATTGAAAGTTTTCAGCGACTATTCGTCAATTATATTTTACTTTATTCCTTGGTTTGTTGACAAGTGCATAACTTTAGACGTTTTGAGGGAGATATTCATTTCTTTAGAATTTTTACAAATTCCTGCCAAAAATACACCGAATTACACTTGACAATTAAATTTTGCACAGATATAATGGACAGGTAAGGAGGTGAGATGAAATGTCAAAATTCGATAAGCTTGAAAAAGAGTTTGATGTACAGATTACAAATTATGCCAAATGGCCCACACACTCAGACCCGCATTTTCACAACGGATATGAGCTGTATTATCTGTTTTTCGGCAGTACCAAGTATATAGTTGAAAATATCACGGCAGAGATTAACGAGGGGGATATTGTATGGATTCCACCCTATATTGACCACAAAACACGTCCTAACAACGTTGAACGGCACAAGCGAATGCTGTTTTATATTTCTACCGAGTTTTTCGAGGATTGTCTGAAGGATAACAAGGAGCTTTTTGAGTTTTTTCATCATTTCCGCATAATACGCACTACATCGGGCGATGTACAGCGGTTCAGGCGTTATGCCAACCTCCTTTTAGAGGAGCATTTTGCCCACGGTTTGCCGATGTCCGATACTGTGATAAAAGGACTGCTCATCTCCCTGCTGGTGCATTTGAAACGAATGTATGACAGAAACATCAAACAGCAGTCACAGGAGCCGGACGACGGCGAGGCACCGAGCTATACTCTTAATCTGCTTCTGTCACATATTAACACTAATTTCTCGCAGGAGCTGACTCTTGCGTCGCTTGCGGAGCAGGTAAATATGAATCCTGTTTATATTTCGTCACTTTTTAAGAAAAATTTTGGTTTTACCTTTAAGGAATATCTTCTCAAATTAAGAATAGAAAAGGCGACCTCTCTGCTCAAGGAAAGTAATTCTACGGTTGAAAATATTGCATTGGAGTGCGGATTCAGTTCGAGCAATCATTTCTGCAAAACCTTTAAAAAGCTTATGGGTATGTCGCCGATGATGTTCCGTAATATTGAGAAGGAATAATACCGAAGGAGTGACTAATATGAAACCATTTCCCAAAAATGCAAGAGTATGCTTTATCGGCGACAGTATAACGCATAATAACGGTTATATTTCGCATATTTCGGCATACTACCACGAAAATCTGAAAGAAAACAATGTCAGCTTTTACAACTGCGGAGTGGCAGGCGGCAGGACATCAACAATTCTGTCAATATTTGATGAGGACGTGCTTTCGCACAAGCCTACTCACGCTGTGATTATGCTGGGCGTCAACGATTCAAACAGAAGCTTTCTTCTCAAACCCCGTACAAAGGAGCGTTACGATTCTTTAGTAAATTCTTTTAATGAATACAAGAAAAATCTTGCAGAGCTTTGCGGAAAACTAAAAGAAAATAATGTTGAAATCACTCTTTGTACCATTACGCCGTATAACGAGTACTGCGACAGTGAGGTATCTGTTGTTTCGGGGTGCTATGCACTTACCGCAGGCTATGCGGAATACATACGCCAATATGCCAAGGAGTGCGGTTTTGGACTTTGCGATTATCACACATATATCACCGAACAGATGCAGGGTGCTGATATTTACCGTCCCGACAGAACTCACCCGAACGACGAGGGACAGTATCTTATAGCAAAATGCTTTTTAAAAACTCAGGGACTTGAGATATCCGAAAGCAGAGAGCTGCCCGAGTATATGCAGAAATGGTGTGAAAATGTATCTTTACTCCGAGATATCCGTGCAACAGAATGGCTGGTAATTCAGGATTATTCTCTATCGGACGAGGAACGGATTAAATTCATAGAAAAATTCGTATCCGAGGAACACGAGCCGAATGAATATCTGGAATATTTTATGGAATTATCGCACATTTATCTTGACGCAAAGCCGAGGCAGAAGGCTCTTGAGGAAGAAACGAACAGGCTGATGGAAATTGAATTTAAAAAGTAATGTAAAAAGCTGAGGCAATTGCCGCAGCTCTTTGCTTTATACTCCACTATATGCCGAAAAGCCTCCGTCAACAGGAATTACAGTTCCGTTTACAAAGCTTGACGCTTTCTTGCAGACAAGGAACAGAAGTGTTCCGATAAGCTCCTCGGCGTCACCGAATCTTCCCATCGGTGTTGCGGCGAGGATTTTACCTGTTCTTGGAGTGGGTGTTCCGTCCTCATTAAATAGCAGCTTTTCGTTCTGCTTGGTCACGAAAAATCCCGGTGCTATGGCATTGCAGCGGATATTTGTCTTGGAAAAATGTACCGCAAGCCATTGTGTAAAGTTTGATATTGCCGCCTTTGCACCCGAATATGCGGGGATTTTTGTAAGCGGTGTATATGCGTTCATACTCGAAATATTGATAATGCTCGCATCGTCCTTATCAAGCATATCCTTTGCGAAAACCTGTGTAGGCAGAAGTGTTCCGAGGAAGTTCAAATTGAACACAAATTCAACTCCCGATTGGTCGAGGTCGAAAAAGGTTTTCATATTGCCCAAATCCTCGGGCTTGAAATATTCGTTATCGGTAGTAGCCTTCGGGTTGTTGCCGCCTGCACCGTTTATCAGAATATCACAGCTGCCGAAGTCGCTTAAAATCTTCTCGTGTACACTTTCGAGGCTCTCTTTGTCAAGAACATTACAGCCGTAAGCCTTTGCAATTCCGCCGTTTTTTACAATTTTATCGGCATATTCAGCGGCTGCTGCTTCATTAAGGTCAAGAAGTGCAATTTTTGCACCCGTAAGGCTTAATGCCTCGGCAAACATCGAGCAAAGTACACCGCCCGCACCTGTCACAACAGCGACCTTTCCTTCCAAATCCACTTCAAATGGTATATTCATAATTTTAGTTCTCCTTCATTTGGTTTTCTCAAGTGTTTCCCATATGCCGTTAATATAAACCGCACCTAACGCCCTATCATATAAGCCGTAGCCAGGTCTGCCCGTTTCGCCCCAAATCATTCTGCCGTGGTCGGGACGCAAGTATCCTGTGAAGCCTGTATCGTGATATGCTTTCATAATTTTTACGATATCGAGCGAGCCGTACTCCGATTTATGTGCCGACTCCTCAAAGCACTTTCCACCCGTAATTTTGACATTACGGACGTGTGCAAAATGAATTCTGTCGGGGAAGGAATAAATCATATCCACGATATCATTATCAGGCGATACTCCGAGCGAGCCGCTGCAGAGTGTAAGTCCGTTATATTTGCTGTCGTAAAGCTTTAAAAATCTTTCGATATTCTTCTTATTGGTGATAATTCTCGGAAGTCCGAAAATGCTCCAGGGCGGGTCGTCGGGGTGGATTGCCATTTTGATTTTGACCTCCTCGGCAACCTTTATCACACGGTCTAAGAAGTACTTCAAGTTATTCCACAAGTCCTCCTCGGTAATGGACTGATACTTTTCCAGAAGAGCCTTCATACCGTCCTTGGTATAGCTTGCGTCCCAGCCAGGGAGTGACAAATCGCCCGTTAAGGGGTTCATATCAAGCACCGTTTCCTCGTTATAGATAAGTGCATTTGAGCCGTCTTTCAGCTCATAGGCAAGGTCGGAGCGTGTCCAGTCGAAAACAGGCATAAAATTATAGCAAACACAGTCAATTCCTGCTTTTGCAAGATTGCGAAGTGTTGTGCAGTAGTTTTCTATGTACCTGTCACGGTCGCCGTCGCCTGTTTTGATGTCCTCGTGTACGGGAACGCTTTCAATAACAGAAAGCTCCAAGCCTGCTGCCTCTACCTCGGCTTTCAACTCCATTATCCGTTCATAGCTCCATACCTCTCCGACAGGTATATAGTAAATTGCCGATACAATTCCCTTCATACCTGGGATTTGTCGAATTTTTTCCAAGGTTACGGGGTCGTCCTTCCCGTACCAACGAAATGTCATTTTCATAAAATTATTTCCTTTCCGTTCATTTTTGCACTTTCATACACAGCAAACAATGCTCTGCTTGAATTTATACCGTCCTCCAATGAGATGTAGTCACCGCCGTTTTCGAGGGCATAGTAAAACTCGCCTATCACACGCTGATGACCTGTTCCCCAGTATCTCTTGCCGAGTGTATCCGTATTATCACTTGCGATAACCTCGCACGCATCATCGGTAATTTTGTACAGCCTGCTGTCGGCATAGCGGAAAAGTGCTTTTTCAAATTGCAGCTCGATACGCATAGGCTTGTTGGAATTATACGCATTTGTGGCGTAAAAACAGCCTCTTATGCCGTTTTGCATACCAAAAAGCACATCGCAGGTGTCCTCCGCCTCGATTACTCCGTTAAGATATTTTGTCGAGATGCTTGCCCTTACCGACTTAATTCCACCGCCGAGAAAGCTGAACAAATCAACGAGATGCACAGCCTGATTTATCATAAGACCGCCGCCCTCGGTTGCCCACTTACCTCGCCAATCATCGTGCTTATAATACGCTTCATCTCTGTGCCACAAAAGACTGCCCTCAATACCCAAAAGCTCGCCGTATTCACCGCTTTCGGCAATTTCTTTCAGTTTTTCCACACCGCCGTTTGTGCGGTTTTGGAATACAAGACACACCTTACTCCCCGTTTGTTCACGAGTGGCGAGAAGCTCAGAAAACTCTGCATTATTCATAGCAGCAGGCTTTTCGAGGACTACGTTCTTACTTGCCTGCATAGCCGCTATCGCCATATCCTTATGGAGATAATGCGGTGTACAGATATGAACAGAGTCAATATTTTTATCCGCAAGCACTTCACCGAAATCGTAAAATGCTTTCACCTTATGCTTTTTGGCAAGTGCGTCCGCACGCTCCTTATCGTTGTCGCATACACCGCACAGCGTTGCCGATGCAGCTTTTTCAACGGCACTTGCGTGAATCGGTCCTATTGCTCCGCAGCCTACTATGCACACATTAGCCATATCAGATAAATCCTTTCGTTTTTAGGAAATTATAGCTCATTTCATATGACTCAAACTGGTCTCTCTCGCTCACATCAAGCTCAACCGCCGCACAAACCGTTTTGCTCTTTCGGTTAAACTCAATGATTTCGTCCCAATCAAGGTTTCCCTGTCCGACCTCGCACATTGTAACGGTATTGTCGGGCTTGCATTTCAAATCCTTGTAATGGCATACAATCGCTCTGTCACCAAGCTTTTTGAGGAACTTGACGGGGTCAACGCCTGCAAATGCCGACCAGTAAAGGTCTGCAACAATCTTGAATTTTTCGGGGTCTGTATTTTCGATTATATAATCAATCAGAGTCTTGCCGTCCGAAAGCTTAACAAAATCGAATGCGTGGTTGTGGTATGCAAACACAAGTCCGTTTTCGTACAGCTTGTCGGCGATTTTGCTGTACTTTTCAACAAAACGCTTTATACCCTCGCTGCTTCTTGTAGCTTGGTCAGTTCCGCCAAGTCCCGCAATCTTACAGTTCATTGTGTGATGGTCTTTGATAACCCCGTCAATATCATTCTCATATCTTGCAGCAGGTGTATGAGTGAGCATAATTTCCATACCGTACTTATCTGTAATTTCCTTGATTTCTTCTGCGGTTATATCCGCACCGACTCCTGAAATCTGCACCGTCTTATAGCCGATTTTTTGCAGCTTTGCAAGACTTCCGTCAAGACCTTCCTTTGTTTGGCAAAAGTCCCTTATATTATAAAGCTGGGCACAAATTCTGTTATCCATATCAATATGTTCCTTTCATATCCTGAACAACTACTTTTCTTTCCTTTTTCACATAGGTGGAGCTTTTGATTTTCTCCTGCAAAAGCTCATAAAATTCATCGTCTGGGAAATTCTTGACGTCAACTGTTCTGCCCGTCCAGCCACTCAGATGAATTGCATTTGAAACGGTAAGACCGTAAACACCCTCCTCGCCCTTTGCCACAAGCTCGCCGCCGTCAAGGATTGCCGAGGCAAAGCTTTTCAGCACGCCCATATGCTGTTCACCTCCCGAGAAATCGGCAGGAATTTCGCAGTTCCAGCACTCGGGACGTCCGAACGGCTCGGTATTGGTTTTGTTATGCTCTCTTTCCGAGATTACGTTTCTTGCAAAGGTCATTTTATTGTTCTCAATGACAATCTTACCCATATCACAGGCAACCTCAAGGCGGTTTGTACCCGGTGCTTCGCCCGTTGCGGTTATGTATTCGCCTGTCGTACCGTTGTCATACTCAAAATATGCCATAACATCGTCCTCAACCTCGATGTCATAATATTTTCCGAAGGACACCTTCGCAAAAACTCTGTCGGGCATACCGAAGAGCCACTGCCACAGGTCAAGCTGATGCGGATTTTGATTTATGAGCGCACCGCCGCCCTCGTCCTTCCACGTTGAACGCCACTTACTGCTGTCGTGATATGCCTGCGGTCTGTACCAGTCGGTGATTATCCACGTTATTCTCTTAATATGACCCAAATCACCACGCTCAATCATCTTTTTGAGCTGCTTATACACAGGGTTTGTTCGCTGGTTATACATAATGGCAAAAATCTTGTCCGACTTTGCCGCCGCATTATTCATTTCTTTAACCTGCTTGGTATATACGCCCGCAGGCTTTTCAATCAGAACGTGCAATCCGTACTCAAAAGCTTTTATTGCAAGAGATGGGTGATCATAGTGCGGACCTGCAAGCAGAACAGAGTCGCAAAGACCGCTTTTGTACATTGCCTCAGCACTGTCAAATACAGGGATTTCAGGATAACGACCGCTGAATGCGTCAAGTCTTGATTTGTCGGTATCACACACTGCAACAAGCTCCACATTCGGTGCTTTGCCGTTCATAATATTTGATATGTGTCCTGTTCCCATATTGCCGTAGCCGATTATTCCTAATTTAATTTTTTTCATTTTTTCAGCACTCCTCTTATTTCAAGATTTTTACAAGGATTTCATCAAGCGAGTTTACCGCCAAAGTAAATGTTCCCTCTCCGCCCTCGGGGAGATTTTCCATTTTATCGTCAATTTCAAGTGCGGCAAGTCCCTCAAAGCTGCCAAGATGCGGCTCCAAGCTCAAAAAGCCGTCGTAGCCGTTGTCAAAAAGTGCCTTTAAAATCGCCTCAACATTGCCTATACCGTAGCCTGCGGGGACGACATTTCCGTTTTCTTCGGCGTCCTTTATGTGCATATATTCGATGTACGGCTTGAGCACAGAATAAGCCTCAAGCGTATCCTGACCGCACTGCACGAAATTCGCAGGGTCAAATACCGCCTTAAAGTTATCGCAGTACAGATTATCCATCAGGTCTTTGCATCTTGTCGCATTATCGCCGTAAATATCCTTTTCATTTTCGTGCAAAAGTACAACGTCCTGCTCCTTTGCATATTCTACCATCATTTCAAGCCTCTTGAGTACCTCGGCACGCTCTTGCTCTGTCCATTCGCCGCCGTTATGGTAAAAGCTGAAAATTCTGATGTATTTTGTACCCAGATATTTCGCCGTTTCAACAACTCTTTTGAAACGCTCAAAATGCGGTGCAAAATCGTCCTCAAGCTTGATTTTGCCTATCGGCGAGCCTATGGAAGAAACCTTTATTGAGTATTCTGCCATTTTAGCCTTCAACGCTTCCCTTTCCTCATCGGACAAATCGGCAATATTTACACCGTTTACACCTCTCGGCTCAAAATAGCTTATGCCAAGTCTGTTAAGTGCTTGAAACTGTGCATCAACCTGCGGTGCAATTTCGTCGGAAAAGCCGCTGACTTTTAAATAATTCATAATTTGTACCCCTTTTCTCATTTTAATTTCAAGGTTATAATATCACAAAATTTTCAAGTTTTCTTTAAAAATATTGCTCAAAAGATTGCAATTATTGCTCTTATATTGTATAATAAGGTCGAGGTGATAAGAATGCGTGATATGGGATATGTGTACAGAGAGGATTACAGCGAGGTTGCGTCCAACAGTCATTTTATGCTGCACAGCCACGACGAGTACGAGATATTCTTTTTTATAGAAGGTGATTCGCATTATGTTGTAGAGGGCAATATTTACAGCCTGACACCCGGCGATGTAATTGTTATTAGAAAGCATCAGATGCACAGGGTGTTCCATAACAGCCCGAAAAGCTACAAGCGTATTGTGCTTATGGTTTCGCCAGCTTTTTTTCAGAATATGCAGTGCGGAGAATATGAACAGGCATTTTTTTCAAGCAAAAAAAATCTC
>JAFULX010000048.1 GCA_017483065.1 Clostridia bacterium
CCCGGGCATACGTATTTTCCCTTTACATCATTTACAATGTCGGCATCTGCATCGCAGTAATCCCCGGTGCCGATAATTGTTTCGTTTTCTATCAGAATATTTATCTTTTCAATCTCCCCGGTAAACACATTTATTACATTACCGTTTTTTATAAGAGTTTTCAAATTCCGACAACCCCTCTCAGTGTTTTTTCAGCATCGGATTTTGCCCTTCGCAAAATATCATTTACATCATTTCCGTCTATATCCAGATTTTCTGCCTTGAAAAACAGGACTTCACCGATTCCGTAAAGCTTCTGAGCAAGTGCCTTTACATATTCAAAGCCGAAATTATCATAGATGCTTCCACCTGCGGTTGTTACATAAATCAACCGTTTTGCACGGCACAAGCCCTGCGGAACGCCTTTTGCATACCGAAATGTGATTCCTGAGACCGTTATCTGCTCCAAATATATTTTCAAAAGTGCCGGAAACGCCAAATCCCAATAGGGTGCCGCAATCACGATTTTGTCCGCTGCGGCAAAGTCCTTTGCCAAGCTGAACATAGTATCCGAAAAATCGTCCTGCAAAATTAGCTTTTCTCTTATATCAAGGCTTTCTCGATTAAGCGGCTTCAAGTCCGTTTTTTGCAAATTCACCTCTGTATATGCGTTGTTCAATTTTTCAAGAACGATTTTTGCCATGTCAAGCGTTCGTGAATTTTCCCTAACGCAAGCGTTTACAAACAATATTTTTTCCAACTTTATCACCACCTTTAACCGCAGGCAATTTTAGCGTGATTGACCGCCGCTTTTGTGACCGGTGTGACAATGTAATCCGAAGCGCCGTATTGCCACGCTTCGCCGGCATATTCGGGAGTATCTTCCATAAATACTATTTTCGCATACGGATTTTTTATCTTTAATTCCTCTGCGATTTTGAACCCCGAAACAGACGGCATCATTATTTTTGTAAAGCACAAGTCAATCGAAAATCTGTCCGAGCACATAAACTCCATAGCACGCTTAGAATCGGAGAAAGGCATAATATCGGCAGACGGAAAAATTTCAGCCAAAAATTCCTGTATTTTTTTAATTTCATTTTCGTTGTTATCGATAAGTAAAATAAGCATTTTTTGCCTTCCTTCACCTTTTATTTTATCAATTGCATTTATTATAAAACCAAAAGGACAACAAAAGGACAACAAACATTAGAATTTTTTTTGAAACAATATTCTTTAAGAAGTTTGGGATGTATACTAAAAAAGCGGACAAGAAAAAGGAAATAGTAAACATGAAAGGGCATTTACAATGTCCGCAAAAATAAGTATACACCAGAATTTCAATAGAGTGTGCGAGAAAAACCGCCAATCACTGTTTTGTTTTTTAATACGCACTCGGTCGTGCCGCAAAACCGAAACCGCCGTTTGTTGTGATTACAACATTGTTGTTGCTGCTCGAACAATGGATAACAAGAATATTGCCGCTTGCGTCTTTCCCGGCGATAATTCCGACGTGGGACAAATCGCCGTAAAATGCTAAATCTCCAGCTTGTGCATTGCTCCAAGAGATACGGCTGCACTTTGCGATTTGCCCTTGCGTTCCGTGTCCGATAGAATTTGCGGAGAAACCGGAATTGATAAAGCTCCAAGTAACAAATCCCGAACAGTCAAGTCCGAAAGGTCTTTTCGTCCCGGTTGTTTTACTGCCTTCTGCCGATACTGTTTTCAGCTTGCCCCATTCGCTGTCCCAGCCGATAGCAGACGATTTACCGCCCCAAAAATAATTGACCTTTCCGACAAGAGAGCAAGCTGCCTTGATAACCTTCTTTCGCTCCGCTGATAAACTATCGGGTAAGTTTTTCAAAATATCCTGTGCGGTTGCGTCCGATACCGCAAGCGACTGCGCTGCGGAGATTAAAACCTCATCTTGCTCCAAAAGCGTATCGAGCGCTTCCTGTTGTTTGCGTGTAAAATGATATTTTTCTATCATTTCCTCTTTTGTTTTTGCTGTAATTGTAATATATACAATTTTTTCGGAAGTATCGCCGTTTGTAACCGTTTCGGTGCGTGAGGTTATCTCGTGCATATCCCAAAACACACCTTTGAGCTTTTGTTTTTTATCCTCTGTGATAACGACAACATCTTGAACGGTATCATCTTCCACGCCTGCAACCTTTGTTGCAAACACGGCAAGCACCAAGTCCCAATTTGCCTGTTCACCGATAATCTCACTTCGGTCAGCCGCTGCGGCATTTTCAATATCATCAAGTTTGTTTGAAAGCTCTGTATTACATTCCGCAACGATAGATGAAATGGGGATACTGTCATTGTCCGCCGCCTCATCGGAAATAAATATCCCGAATGGGCTTGCGGCAATAGCAGCAACAACGATTACGATAATAAGAGCGACCAAAAGCACCGCCCAGCCGCCAAGTGCGGCAAGTGCGGAGATGACGGCTTTTGTTGCCGCCGCAACCATTTGAGCGACCTTGACCGTAATCTTAACCGCCGCTTTTGCGGTTGCCTTTGCGACCTGTGCCGTCTTTTGAGCCGCTTGCTTTGCCTGTTTTGCGGCTTGCTTTGCAGCCTTTTTTGTAATTTCTTTCTGCGTTTTTGCTGCCCGTTTAGTCGTTTTAAGGCTCTTTTTCTTTGCAAATTTGCCTACACAAGAATTGCCCGTTTTTACGGCTTTGCTTGTACCTTTCAACAGGCTGTCCTTGGTTTTGACCGATTTCTTTGTTCCGGCAGATACATTTCGGGTAACGGTATGCGTGTTTTGCTTTGGCATTATCTTTGCCCTGTCCGGTGTTTTTATGAGGTCGGAAGGAGTTTTGCCGTGCGAGCGTATGTAGCTTTCCTTTGTTTTCGGCATAGATTTTGGTGAAAAGGCGGTATCTGTGGTGAAGTCGGATTTCGGTGCAGAAGTTTCCGTTTTTATCAACTCTGCATTTTGTTTCGGAATATTGGCGGCATAATTTTCCCGTGCCGATTTTTCAGTTTCAGCCTTTGTTTTCAGCTTTTCGGAAACATATTTTTTTCGTGCGTCCTTTATGGCTTGCTCTTTGGTTTTTGGAGTGGGAGCAGAGGAAACAGAGTTATTTTCCCTCGTTTTCGGTGTCGAAACACTCGGCTTTTGTTTAATCTCCGCATTTTTGTGAGCGTTGATATAGTTCTGCTTTGTTTTTACTGTTTCGGCGATATTTTCAGCCTTTTGGGATTTCTGCGACTTGATGTATGCTTCTTTGGTCTTAACCTGTGCCACAGAATTATTAGTCTTTGGTGCAGAATCGGTATTTTTTACACTTTCTTTCGTTTTAGGTGCATTATCCGCTTGCTTTGGTGTGTTCTGCACTTCCGAAGTATCGGCTTGCGGTGTGTTGGGAGTATTAGCATTTTCCTTTGCTTTGACCTGTTGTCGGTGCTGCTTTACCTTGTTTTCCGCAAGGCTTTTACTTTTTTGGTACACCGTATCCACGGCGGAATAATATGTATTTTCCACCCGTTCGGTCGCTTCAACCTCGGCTCTCTGCGGTTGCTCCGACTGCCGTGTATCAAGCTGTTTGTCTATGGCATTTTTGATAAGCACATCTTTTGCCACCGTCTTTATATCCTTAACCGCCGTTTTTGCCGAATGTTCTACCGATTTCGGAGCGTTTTTAACCGCTTTTGTGGTGGCCTGCGGTTTTACCTTTATATCTTTTTCGCTCAAAGCGTATCACCTCCGGCGTTATTTTTTATCCTTTTTAGCCCTATACATCTTCTCAGCGGCACGGCAGATAATATCATCAATGCTTTTCGTATATTTTTCGTGATATTTGGAATAGCCTATCGAAACCGCCAGCTTATACAGCTTTTCACGGTCAATAAAGCTGATGGTATCCTTAAACTGCGATATGTACGGAAGTACATTGCTTTCGGATATGCACACAAACTCATCGCCGCCGATGCGAAATATATCCGCTTTTGTGCCGAGTGTGTCCTTTAATGCCTTTGCAACGGTCTTTATCGCATCATCGCCGCTGAAATGCCCGTAACTGTCGTTAATCTCTTTCATACCGTTTATGTCAATAACAATGACGGTAATGCGTGATATGTTGCTACTTGGTTTGCGTAGTTTTTTCAAGCGTTCCTCATAAGCATTGCGGTTTTGCAGCTCCGTCATAGAGTCGGTATAGGCAAGCTCGAATAATTTATCTGTGATTTTGTTTTTCATACTGTCCTCCTAAAAATTTTCGGCGGAGCTGATACAACTCCGCCGTGTTTGTTTTATTGCTCATTCATTTTTGTAGACATCAGTTTATACAATTCCGTATCGGTCGGAAATTCATTGATAAACGGCACAATAGAGCCGCCGACCTTGATTAAACCTCGTCCGGCACCGGCATTGGTGATGTAGCTCATCTGCGTATCGGATATTGAAAGTAATTCCGATAAGTCCTTTCTGTCAGACGGTGCTTGATTTAAGAGTAGCAAAAACTCACTGTTGGATAACATTCCTCTTGCCGTTTCGTTAAGCAGACAATCGGAAATATTTTGCGTTATGCCTGTGAGAAGTCCACCATATTTTCTAAACCGTTTCCAGCACTTCAAAAGGAAATCCGCACTGTACGGATTTTTGAAATACAAGTGTGCTTCATCGACATAAACACGGGTGTATTTGCCACGCCGCCTGTTTGCCATAACACGGTTAAAAATATTATCAAGCATAATAAGAAGTCCGATAGACTTCATTTGCTCGCCAAGCTCCAAAATGTCATAAGCAACAATGCGGTTATTGGTGTTGACATCGCTCTGATGTGCAAATGCGTCAAGTGAGCCTGTTGTAAATATTTCAAGCGACAAGGCAAGGTCCCCAGCCTCGTTCTCCGGCTGACGGAGTAATTCGTTGCGGAAGTCCACCAAAGTGGGCATATACTCCGATTTTCCATTCAAGAAATCGCCGTAAACCTTAATGGCACAACGGTCAATGATAGATTTATCCTTTGCACCGACACCGCCGCCGAGCCTTGAATCATTGCTTTTCAGCAGTTGGTCAAACAAAGAAATCAAAAATTCCGATTTTATCGACACAGGGTTTTCGTCCATATCAATGTCATTGTTTATTTCAAGTGCGTTGATGTGATTTTTTGACGATGCCGAAAGGGTTATAACCTCGCCGCCGAGATTTCTTATCAGAGAGCCGTATTCACGCTCGACATCAATAACGATAATATCATCATTGGAAAACAGAGCCGACATCAGAATTTCCATCTTTGCCGCAAAGGATTTGCCCGAACCCGACACACCCAAAATAAAGCCGTTGCCATTGAGTAACAGTTTGCGGTTGCACATAAGTAAATTGTGGGATATTGCATTGATACCATAGTACAAACCGCCTTTGTCTATAATCTCTTGCGTTTTATACGGTGATAAAACCGCCGTGCTTTCGGTTGTGAGCGTTCGCATAGCCTTTATATTCAGTGTTCCGAAAGGCAAGACCGTCTGCATACCGTCCTCCTGCTGATATTTCAGCGTTGCAAAATTGCAAAGGTGCTTTCTGCCTATTGACATTAGCGTTTCGGTATCGTTATCGAGCTGCTCCAAACTGTCGGCAATGTGCAAAAGCGTAACCGTTACAAACATCATTCGCTGGTCACGGGTGGTTAAATCGTCGAGAAATTCTTTGATTTCCTTTCGCATTTGCTCCATTTCATACGGAATATTGGCGGAAAAATTATTGTTTTCATTCTGCTTCTGCTGCCATTTTGTAATATCCGTTTCAATGGCAAGGAGTTTTTTCTGAACGATTTTAACCGCCTCATCGGTCGGTATCGGCTGAATGGTAATGGATAACATCATACTTCTTGAAAAGTCGGTTAATTCCGAAATCATACTGTCTTTTAGGAAAGAGGGATATTCCTTTAGGAAAACCGTTCTTGCGTATTTATCGCCGATTTTGATATAATCTTTCTTAAATTCCAAGCTGTCGGGGGCAATGTAATCCTTGAAATCAGCACCCTTTGCCATAGCTTTTTTGAGGTCAAAATCAAATTCTTCATTTTCGCCCGTTTTGAAAAAGTCATTAAAAATGCGAAGCCTGTCTTTATATCCAAGCTCCGCTATTTTTGACGATATTTTCGCATAATCGGCGGTTAAATCGTTGCCGACACGGGTAAAGAATGTCCGAGCCTCCTCGATGTTCTTTTTCTCCGTGGCAACGGTAATATATTTTTCGTGTACGATGTTGTTGCTCTCCGACATCTTATCGCACAGTATTCCGTTTAGCTCCTGTGTATATTTCTTGTAATTCGGATTATCCGACGGTGTTGTGATTTGCTCGAACACCTTGTTGTGCAGCTGACGGTTGTAAATTGTGATTTCCGCCATTGCGTCTGTCGGAAGTCCGTTAAGAATTGCAGAGTGAGCAAGGAACATTTGCAGTTGGTCATCGTCCGACGCCACGGCATAGTTTATGTCCGAAAATCTCCACGACTTTGAAAAGAGCCGTCCTGTCCGAAATATGCCGTCCTTGTATATCGCATCAATCGGTATCGACTGCTGAACGGTCTTTGCAATTTTTCTCTTTTGCTTTTTTATTCGGTTTTTTCCGAACAGATTTAGCATTGCCACTTTCAAGTTCCTCCTTTATCATTTCATATAGGTAGTTGGTGCTTTCAAACTTCCGCACTCCGGCAGCCAAAAATTCCGAACGAAACCACGCACCGACAAATTCTTCAAAATTCATACCGTTGTATTTGAAAAAGCCGGCAACGGCGATAGGCGCTGCTGCCACAATGCAGAGCCACGATACGGTTTCCTTGTCGATGTAGTTTTTTAGTCCGAAATATATCCCGACCGCCGCACCGACAGCGGCAACCGAACAGATAAACTGCCGTGTTGAAAGCCCGAAAAACAGACTTTCGTGATAGTCTTTTATCTCCTTGTTAATTCGTATTTCCAAAATTGATTACCTCCTCATCTTTCCGGCTCAGTCTTTCTTGGTTCTTTTGGTTGTAAATCGGTCGGTTTTTCTCCATTTTCGGGTTTTATGAAATCTATCCGATTTGCCGCATAAAAGGCATTATGATTAAGCTGCCTTTGCCAAGCCTTATCGCTCGGAGCCCACCGAAAACCGTTTGCTTTGAGCGTTGCCCTTTGTTCATCATTAGGCTTTTCATCAAATATTAGCTGCAAACGGTTTTTATCTTCGTTTATGACCGCTTCACCGCCGTTAAATTTCCAACCGACAAAATCGGTGTTTTGCGTTGCCGTAAGGCTTTCAATACGCTTTTTCAAACGGCGTATTTCGGCATTGTTATTTGTAAGGCGGTATGACGGAAACGGCTGTTTATCCCACGAATACGCCTGTTTTATATTTTCATCCAGTTTTGCCGCAAGCTCTTCCGAAACGCCTTCACAGCCTACGCAAGTTCCGTTTTTCTTGTAGTAGGAATTTACCTTTTTCATAAATTCCTGTTCTGTTTCGCATTTGTTTAATTTCTCTGTCAGCTTTTCAATTGCTTTCGGATCGTCGCTGCTGATAGCGTTATTTTTGTAACTCATATAAAAATCCTCCTTATGTTCCGAATAATTCTTTAACAATTCTGTCTGCTCCTTTGATTAAACCTACCAAAACGAGCATATTAAAAATGACCTCTCCGATGTATTTCCATATCATCGTGACGGTCGTAATACTTGTGTCAAGCGTTGGCGTACTGTGCGACGCAAATGCAGAGAATATAATGCACGAAAGCACGATAACCGCACCCTCCATACAAACTCCGACATACGATTTCAAAAACGATTTTCCCATAAACGATGTTGTTTCCCCGGCGAATGACGAAAGGGGAACGGGAGCTATTGCCGTGTAGATATATAGCTTAAAAAATCTGCCGTACACGGTCATAATCATTATGAATGACAATACCGTAATAAACAAACTTCCCAAAATCGTTACAAGCCAGAGCGGAATACTCGCCCAAAAGCCTGTGTCCTCAACCGCTTGCTCGATTGCCGCCGGAAGCGTAACCGACGCTCCGCCGATACCGCCGAGAGAGCCTGCGATTTGTTCCACAATTCCGCCGCAAATGGTGTATATTGCCGTCATTAAGTCCATTGCATAAGTAATCGCCACCTTTGCGGCACAAAAACGGATAAAATGCTTTAAGGCATATTCCGGTCGCTGAAAATCTCGAAACGACGCCGTTGACTTAAATATGCTCATAGCAAAAAAGAGGACCAACAAGCCAAGTCCGATAGCTTGAAGTCCTCCGTTTATGCCGGAAATTACATTCCATATAGCACCGCCTTTGAAGTTTTGCGGCGAGGTTGTTACAAGCTGCCATATTTCAGACATTTTATCGTTCCAAGTGGAAAACGCATTTTCGAGGTTGGCTACAATCCAATTATCGCTCAAAGGTAATTCACCTCCTCCTGTCGTAAAACGCAAAAACAGCCATAACTGCTGATAAAAGCAGCTATGACTGTCTTTGTTTGTGTTATTCAGTTAAATTCAAAACAAATCGCTATGCGTTCCTGTTCGAGTTAATGCCAAAATTAAAAGCTCTTTCTCAATTCTGTAAACAAGCAGCCAATCGGGCAAAATGTGGCATTCTCTGCAACCGGAGTAATCTCCGCTTAAAGCGTGGTCACAATATTTCTCCGGCAGCGTTTCACCATCGGCAAGCAGGTCGATAACCGCTCTTAAAAGGGTTGTATCATATCCACGCTTTTTTGCCAGCTTATAGTCCTTTTTGAATTTGGTAGACATTTCTATTGTGTACTTCATAATTCCAAATCCTTAAAGAGTTCATCGGTGCTTGTATATTTTTTTGCCGGAATTTTTCCGTTAATCATATCGTCAACCTCTTTCATTGCCGCCAAAGTTTCGCTATTCGGAATGTCGGTTGCAATTTCAAACGGAATTCTTCCTTGTCTGACAACCTGCCGTAAAAACATATTCATAGCGGTTGTCATATTAAGTCCCATATCGGAAAGCATAGCATCAGCCTGTTTTTTTAACTCTGTATCCATACGAATACTCATATTAACTGTTGCCATAAGATAACCTCCTCTTTATTTAGTATATTCATTGTACCACAAAATATGTGCATTGTCAATATAAAAGAGGAAATTTAACGGCAAATTGATGTATTTTTTACGTTCTATAATATCATATCCAAAATATCCTTCGCAAATGCAATGATGACGCCGCCGAAGAAGGTCAGAAATCCGTTTGCTCTCTGCGATGCATCGTGTGATTTAAGTGATAAACCTATCTGCACGATACCAAAGCCGAGCAGGATAAATCCTATTGCCTTAATTGCCGAGAAGATAAAATCCGAAAGGCTGTTTATCGTTCCGAGCGGGTCAGCGGCAAAAACTGTTCCCGTGAGTGTGGTCATCATAACTGCAAGTGCCATAAGTATAAGTTTAGCCTTGCGGAGAATTTTCTGTGCTTTCGCTATTCTCTGAATTGTGTTCTGATTTTTCATTGTCTGTTACCTCCAAAATTTCATTTTGTTTTGTTTGTGGGTTTGCAAAATCAAATGTTTTTACATTGTCCCCGTCAACCTCCAATAGCTTGATATTTGATAAATCCTCGTTTATGGTAAAGGATAAATCATTTCGTAAATATTTTTCCGACTTGCTGTGCTTGTACGGCACAGCTTTTCCGTCTGCGGTCTTTGCAATATTCGGGTGCGACAGTATATCGAATTTTTTATCAATTAACGGTCGCTCTCCACGAATAAAAATAAGGGCGTTGCTGTTGTCAAGCAGACGCACCTCATCAAGCGTTAAAAGCTCACGCCCGGCGTTTTGGTAATTGGTGTTACTGCTGCCGTGCTGACCTTTTGTAATACCTCTTGTGCGTGTGTCAATGGTTTCTTTTCCGAGCATTTTTGAAATATACTCGTGTGTTGACTGCTCGTTGCCGCCGAGATAAAGCAGCGTATCACAGTTACCCGTGATGTTTTCCCAGCTATCCTTAAAAAGAGCTTTTAACTGTGCCATATTCTGAATAATAATGCTCACGGAAATACGCCGTGACCGCATTGTTGCAAGTATGCGTTCAAAGTTATCGGGCAGAGCGACATTGGCGAACTCGTCCATCACGATATGCACGGGGATAGGCAGCTCGCCGCCGTGGTTGTTGTCTGCATTGAAATACAACGCTTGAAAGGCTTGTGTATATAACATTCCGACAAGATAATTAAAGGAATTGTCATTGTCGGGAATAACGCAAAATATGGCTCGCTTGCGTTCGCCGAGAGTGCCTATATCAAGATTATCGTATGAAGTCATTTTTGCTATCTCCGGCAAGTTAAATGCCGCAAGCCGCACCGCCGCAGACATCAAAATCGACGTCGCCGTTTTGCCGCTGGCTTGCTTAAAAATTTTGTACTGCCGTACCGCAATATGCTCCGGCTTTTCGTCCTCCAACCCTTGAAAAAGAATATCCACAGGGCTTTGATAGCCGCTTTCGTCCTCGTCCTCAACGGTTGCGGCATTTTCGATTAAAAACATCAGCATTTCAAAGGTCTGTTCTTCGGGCGGAGCTTCGTGCAGAAGATAGAGCATTAAAGCAGAATCAAGTGCAATTTCGGATTTTTCCCAAAACGGGTCATTCTGCGATGCGTTTTTCGGTGTTGTATTCTGAATAAGGTTTGAAATCAGCTTTATAACATCTTCATCTTTGCGGATATACACAAACGGATTATATCCGTCCGAGTTTTCCGGCTCGATTAGGTTAAACACCTTAATATCATAGCCGTTTTCAATGAGTAACGGTGCAATGCTTCGGAGCATTTCGCCCTTTGGGTCTGCGACTATGAAAGAAGTGTTGCACTGCATTAAATTCGGTTTTGCATAAAACCGGGTTTTTCCCGCACCGCTGCCGCCGACCACAAGCACATTAAGGTTTCGCCTGTGCTTTTTTGCGTTTAAGCCGAGCCGCATATTTTGAGATAGAATGATGTTTTTATAACTGTCCTTATCCATATACCGCTTGACAACGCTTTTGACATTGCCCCAACGAGCCGAGCCGTGTTCTTCACCCGGTCGGCGGTTTTCTCTTGACGAAAAATATACGCCGATACCCATTGCATACAAAAACAAGAAAATGAGTACGGCTTTTAAGCTATACTCATTAAATGTGATGTGCGTAGGGTTATTCATAGCGACAGTCAAACGGTCAAGCAATTCAAACAGCTTTATGTCCTCCTCATAGCATCCGGCAACCATTAAGGCAAGCCATATAAAGAATACCGAGAGTATTCCGAGAAGGATATATATTGTCTTTTGATTTTCCTGTCTGTTCACGAGGTATCCCTTACTATCATTAAAATTTGAAGCATTGTTATCAGTCCTTTCCGGAAATAAATAAAGGGGGCAGCCCCTGCATAAGTTTCCTTATACAAAAGCTGCCCCCAAAAGTGTGATAGGCTTACTTACGGAATTTATCGTTATAGATTTCCATAAGCTCATTTAATCTTTTATGTTGTTCTACCCATTGTTTTGTTACGGGTACGCCCGTTTTTTCGTCAATGTAATTGCCAAAGGCGAGGATTTCATCATCAGTTGCATAAATTCTCTGCACCGCCGGAGCGTTATATACCACCGTTCCGTTCGGAATCCATTTTGCGTAAACGGTGTCGCTTTCATTGAATGTAAACTCCGTTACACGATTTTCCTTTGTTTGCGGGTCTGAATACCAACCGTCAAAGTTATAGCCGTATCTTGTCGGAATAAACTCCGCAAGTGATATTGCAGTGCCAAGCGGTTTTACAACAGACTCAATGTATGAGCCGTCCTCTACGGCAAAGGTGAGAATGCGTGTTCCTGTCAAGCTCCAATGTGCATAGAGCGTTGTATCGGAATAATACTCGGTATCGGACGATACTTTTTCGCCGCTTTCGGTAAACCAACCCTCAAACTGATAGTCGCTGTTACGATACGGCAGCGGAAGTTTGATTTTGTTCTGCTCCGTAACGGCTTCTGTGATGTCGGTTTTATAAATTCCGCCGTATAACGAGCCGCCGTTACAATTAAGCGTTATAACTCTTTCGCCCTTTAAGGAATACAGCGGCTTTTCCTTTCCGCACTCACATACATAAACCTTTGAAGCCTGACTTGTATATTCGTGCGTGTGTGCCGCCTGTGCAGTAACTGCGGTTGATAAAATGAGCATTGCTGTTAAGCCTGCAAATACTGTTCGTTTCATTTGAAAGTCCTCCGTTTCAATAGTTTATTTTCGGTATCTTTATTTTATCATCATATAAAAAGACCGTCAAAAAATTTTCTGAAACGAAAAAGACAACCCGTAGGTTGCCTTAAAAGCGGTCATATAAACCGGAATTTTCAAATTAGTCTTTGCAAATAACCTTTGAACCTTCACCATCAATTACAATTCCCTGACGGTTGTTAATTGGGCATAGATTCAAATCCGAAAACTCAGTCATTATTTTCTCGGTAACTTTCTTAAATGGTGCTGTAAGATAATGCGGAAGAACATAGAAATCAATCAAATCAAGCCCTGCATCATCTTCTTGTGAGTAGTCCTCCGGCTTTTCATCCATTTGCTCGATATATTGGATGCTTGGAGCGCATATAATCGCACCTGCCGATTCACCAATCATCAGTTTTCCCTTTGCCAATTCTTTCTTCAACAGCTCATCCGTTCCCGTTTTACGGAGCTGGTCTATAAGGAAAAAAGAATTTCCGCCGGTAAAATATATCACATCCGCATCTTCAAAAACAGACTGTATCGTTGAATAAGCCTCCGTTGAAATATCAATTTCAGTTACGATTGCTCCCAACTTTTTGAATAATTTTCGAGCCGAGCCGACATAACCGGTGTAGCCTTCACGCAGCGAAGCTGTTGGAATAAATGCGACTTTTTTATTTTCAATTTCTTCCTTTATCAGACTTCCTACACTTGAAAAGTGCGAACATAAAAACAGTTTCATCAATGTTCTCCTTTATATATAAATTCCGATTTATCTTGCAAATATTATACCACAGAAACAACGAGAAAGCAATCGTTTACGACTGCTTTCTCCCATTTTCACAAAGGTTTATTTTATCCAAGTTTCAGTGTTGTTAGCTGAGTTTGCAAGATGTGTATTGGCTGCTTCCATCACATCTGTGTAATACCACATAGAATTGTTGCGAATATCCGTAAACTTGTTGAGTATGGATACATTCTTTGTAATATAGCTTTCATCAGCTTTTCTGCCTGTTGCCCGGTTGACTACCGTCACCACTTCCGCACGGGTAATAGCGTTATCGCCCTTGAATGTTCCGTCAGCGTAGCCGTTGAGCCAGCCTGCGTGTTTTGCGTAGGCAACATCGGAATATGCCCAATAATTTGTTGCAACATCGGTGTATTTTACGGTGTAGCTGCCTTTCTTAACATCATTAAACAGAGAATTAAATCTAACCGTCATAGCCACAAACTCGGCTCTTGTTACGCTTTCGTTCGGCTTAAATGTATTATCGGAATAACCTTTGATGATACCGTATTTTTCAAGATAACCGACCTCTATTGCAAACCAATCTTTTGATGAAATATCCTTGAATGTCGCTTTGCCGCTGATTTTTTCGTTTTTCTGTTCGGAAATAAGCCTTGCAAAGATAGCAGCAGCTTCGGCACGGCTCATATTATTGTCCGGTCTGAAAGTGCCGTCCGCATAACCGAAAATATATGCTTTATGCTCGCTTGCCGGAAGTATCAGCATACCGTTTTTATCCGTTGTGCCATTAGTCGAGTTATTCTTTTTATCCTTTAAGATAATGGCAACATCAGCTTTTGCATTGCCTTTGTTGTCTGTTGCTTTAATGGTGTAATAATTATCGCCCGTAAGGTCTGTGCCATTTGAAAGTGTCAGCGTGATTTTGCCGTCCTTATCGGTTGACTTTGAAACGGATACATTTTTGCCGTTTTTATCAGTTACGGTGATATTGGTAACATTTGTGCTGATATATCCACCGCCGCCGTTTCCACGACTGCCGCCGCCACCGCCGGAAGATGAGCCGCCGCCCGATGATTTAACAGGCAGTATAACCTTGCCGTTTGCGTCTGTTGTTCCTGTTTTTTCGGTTGTCTTGTCCTTAATTGTAACAGATACGCCCTTAACCGCCTTATTTTCTTTGTCAAGCACGGTTACAGTTGTCTGATTTGAAGTTGTGAGTGTATGTGTTTCGGGAAGTGTAACAGTAATTTTACCGCCTTTAATCTCGATAAAGGCATTTTCGATTTTGCCTTTTGTGTCCTCAACCGTAATGTTGTATTCGGCTTTGGTTTCCTCGGTATCAGTCTTGCCGTCACCGTCCGTATCTTTGCCCGGTGTTGTTTCGGAAATATCGGTTTTACCGTCTTTATCCGTTACACCCTCGGAAGTCGGAGGAAGTATAACAATTCCGTCTTTATCAGTTGTTCCTGTCAAAGACTTTGTTTCTGCACCCTCAACGGCTTTTTCCGAAACAATAACTATCATATCTTTAACCGCCGTATTATCGGCTTTTTTCGCAACTGTTACGGTAATTCTGTTTGCATAATCAAACTTAATATTTTCGGGAAGTTCAACAGAAATGTTTTCAGCGGTTTTTACACTGCCGTCCTCGTTCTTGATTTCGGCATTGTGCTTGATGCTTGCCTTTTCGATAGCTCCGTCAGCATTTTTCACAATAACGATATATCCGCTGACCTCGCCATATCCGTTAAAGTCGGTAACATCAATGTTTGTGGGCGGTACGGTCGCTTTGCCGTTTTCGTCCGTAACATTACTTTCCGTTCTGTCGGATTTGTCTGTAAAAATAACGGTCATATCCTTAACAGGCTTATCCTCGCTATCGGTAATTGTTGCGGTAATACGGTTGTTGATGTCGATTAGGCTACCTTCGGGCAGCATAACATTTATCTGTCCCTCGCCGATAGTGATAAATGCGTTTTCGATAGGCTTGATTTCATCGGTGATTAAAACATTGTAGCCGTTCACCTTTGCTTTGCCCTCGCTGTCCGTCATATCCTCGGAAAGCGGTGGAACTACCATTTTACCGTTTTCGTCCGTTGTGTCGGTCAAGCTCTTTTCTGTCTTATCCGAAACGGTAACGGAAATGTCTTTCAGCGGATTTCCGTCTTTGTCGGTTACGGTTACTGTAATGCGGTTTGCATAATCAATGCTTGTTCCATCCGGCAATGTTACTGAAACCGTATTATCCTCGTTCAGCTTTACAAAAGCGTTGGAAATTGCACCTTTTTCATCATTTACGAAAACATACATTCCGTCAATTCTTACTTTGCCCGTGTCATCGGTAAAGCCGTCTTTTGCGGTCGGAAGTGTAATTTTTCCGAACATATCGGTTACACCTTTTTCGATGTAGTCCGCATCGCCGAGAGTTATAACAGTAATGCCCATTTTCGGCTCGCCGTGTTGGTCGGTTACGGTTATAATAACAGGTGCGTCGCTTGTCGGCTTAATGCCGTCCGGCAAGTCAACAACAATATTATTGCTCTCACCGATATACACATCACAGTTCGGAATGACAACATTCATCTTGTCGGTTACTTTTACAACAAAGGTATTTTTCTTGTTCTCATCATCTTTGCCGACAGTACCGCTGTTATCGCCTGTGGAGGTCTTGTTGTTCGGCACTTTAAGCTGACCGTTTTCGTCTGTTTTACCCGTTGCGGCATTATTGTTTTCATCATAAACAAAAATCTGCAAGTCCAATTTCGGCTGCTGACTTTCGGTGTTTATTGCCGTAATAACCGTCTGATCCTCGTAGTCCAAAAGTCTGCCTTTTGGCAGTTTGATAGTTACATTATCATTTATGTCAATGCTGATTTCACTATCAAAAATCGGTGTACCGTTTGAATTTGTTACAAGGATAGAAAAATCTCCAACCTTCGAATTGCCGTCCTCATCGGTGCGGTCTTTCTCCACAAGCTGAGGAATTGCGGCTCTTGAAAGCACCTCGCCGCAAGTTAAGCACTCAATATGCTTTTCTCCGGCGTGTTCGATAGTTGCAAGCTCGTCAATTATCCAGTCGGAGGGTTTGTGTCCTAACATATCTTTGTAGTCGGCAGTATATGTCTTTCCGCAGTTCTCACAAGTGTAGACAGTATATCCCGATGCCGTGCAAGTCGGCTCGGTTACATCTGCAATATAACTGTGAGCGATTTTATCGGTATAATCGCCCTTGTAGGTATCGCCGCAGTCGCAAGTGAAAATTGTATAGCCCATTTCGGTACAAGTCGGAGCAATTACGGTTTTGGTGTAATTATGCTTTTTATGTTCGGTATAATCTCCGATATACTCCTTGCCGCAGTCGGGGCAAGTGTAAACTGTGTAGCCGTGTTCCGTGCAAGTCGGAGGAATAACCTTTTTATCATAATTGTGTTCGGTTTTATCCGTGTAGTCCGCAACATAACTATCGCCGCAGTCTGCACAGGTGTAGGTGGTATATCCAAACTCCGTGCAAGTTGGCTTTGTGATTTCCGCATTGTAGTTGTGTGGTAATTTATCTGTGTAATCAGCCGTAAATTTATCTCCGCAAACCGTACATTCATAATCGGAATATCCCATCTCTGTGCAAGTCGAGGGAATGACCGTTTTATGATAGTGATGTTCCGACTTGTCTGTATAATCACCCACATAACTGTCATCGCAGTTATCGCATTTGTATTCCGTATATCCCATAGCCGTGCAAGTAGGCTCAACTACATTTTCGGAATAATGGTGTCCCATAGGCAATTCCAAAACAGTTTCGCACACTTCGCAGATTTGCGGCTCGATGCAAGTTGCCGCTTTGCCCGGTGTGTGTCCTTTTGCAGAGTCAGCTTTTATCATCTTTTCTTTGCAATTCTTATTTGTGCAATGATATTCAATTACACCGTCAGCGGTGCAAGTGGAGGAAGTAACCGAATGTCCCTCGTCCCAATTATGACCTGTCGGATCTGTATAGTCCGAAACATAATTTAATCCGCACATAGTACAAGTTGAAGTTGTGTAGCCTTTATCGGTACAGGTCGGCTCTTTTGTGATACGCTCATAGGAATGTGAAATAATCGGCGTCATATCGGTTATATATGAATTGCCGCAGATTTCGCAAATATGGTTTGTGTAACCCACATTTCTGCAAGTCGGCTGCACATTTTCGGTTTTGTATTTATGCTCGCCGACAGGCGTTGTTTCCTCATAAAAGCTGCCGCATTTGTCGCAGAGGTTTAATTTCAAGCCGCCCTGTTTGCAGGTTGCTTCTCTTATGGTGATTGCCTTATAATTATGTCCGGTTGCTTTTGTGTAATTTCTCTTGTCGAGGTTTCCGCAGCCGTCGCACTGCCAGCGTTCATAACCGAGGTTATCGCAAGAGGGGGCAACGGTTTCAAGGTAGCGGTAATCGTGTTCGTGCTTTTCGGGGAGAACGATTATTGTACTGTCATCATCTTTTTTATCCTCCAAAAGCCACACATACGATACACCGTTTTCAACCATAGTTTCACCGTCATATTTGTAGCTGATTTCATAGTACACGGGGTAATATCCTGCTTTGGTGTAATTCGGTGCAGAGGTCATATAGCAGTCGGAGGCAGTTTTGCCGTAACGGATTTTTGTATGCACACCGCTGTCGGATAAATCGGATACGCTTACCGTGTGTGCATTGCCGTCCGCCATTCCGTAATATGAAGATACAACAGACTTTGCCGCAACATATTCACTTGTGGTAAAACCGCACTCGTCGCACTTTTCCGTGAGATAAAAGCGGTTGTTGCCGATCTGTCCGTCAACCGTGCTTGAAAGGTCGTGCGACTCTTTCTTGGTGGTTGCTCTTGCATAAGTCCCTTTGCAGAACTGACAGTATTCTCCCTTTTTGAGTACGGTTGTGTGCTGATGTTCATCATACGGCTCGTAGGTGGTATTATCAAAATCAATAAAGAAATTATGGTCGCAGGAGTTTAAGCCATAGACATTATTATTGAAGTTATATGCACCGGAGCCGTCAACAGAGTTGATAGTGCCGCAAGTCTGACACACAGACTTTGTGTAATGATAGCCTGTGTAGCTTGCATCAACTCCCGGAGTGCCGCTGTCGGTGTTGCCTTTTTTCTTACCGTCAATATCGTAGCCATCCGACCACTTTACACCGTGGTTTAATGCAGTCTGCCCCGATTTTGTGTATTCGGGGACACGGTAGGTTAAGACGGTTGTGTGCTTGTCGCAAACCGGACACCATTGTGTTTCATAGGTTATGGTTGCGTTCATATCAAGCTCGTTCGTGCGGTTATTGGTTTTGAGCCAATTATCCGCCGGGTCTTCATAGTCGCTTTTCTGTGCGGCAAATACGGAAACGGGAAGTGTTCCGGCGATAAGTATTACCGCCAATAGCATCGAAATTACCGATTTCATAGAAAAATGTTTGGTTTTCATAAAATTAAAATCTCCTTTTCAATTTGTATTTTGATTTTTAATGTAGAAAGAGCCGCCATATTTACGGCGGCTCTCGGTAGCGTGGATATGTAACTTTCAAACTAACCTCGTCCTTTCTGCTTTTTCTTGCGTTTTTTCTTTTGAGGGTTGGTGTGCTGCACCGTCTTTTCCTTTTCGGGTGCGGATTTTTTCTTTGCTTTCAAGTCAGCCTTGATGTCCTCAATTTTCTTTCGGACAGACGGTTTAGTACCGCTGTCCGTTTTTGCCGTACCCTCGAATGAGATAGATTTGCTCCCGTGCGGATTTTCGTTTTTCCTCTCCGCACGGGGTTGTCGGTTTTTTGAGGGTTCGTCCTTATCGGGTTGTTTTTTGGGCATTTCCGCCTGTTCGGGTGCCTCCGGCTCAATTTCGTGTTCGGGTGCTGAATATCCGAGCTTTTCCATAATGTAATTAAGCCGTGGAATATCATCGTGAAAGGCGATAATATCGCAAAGTCCGTTATCGTTTGTCTTGTCCGCAACAGGGCGGTACATAATGCCGTAGTTTTTCGCTTCGGCATTGAATTTTTTGAGGTCGGTTTCTTTTATCTGCATAATACAAAGCTGCTTGCCCGTTTTTAGCATTTGCTTTAATTTTGCAATACCCTCGGTCTTGCCGTCATCATTGGCGAGTGCCATAACGATTGCCGCAAGATTTTTAACGCCGAGTGCGGTTAATTTAACCGCCGATTCTGTCATTTGTATCGCTTCTTTTGCCATTAAATCAGCGACTTCTCCGCTTGTGTTCATAGAAAATCACAGCTCCTTTCATATTTTCCGTTACGCATAAGGTACTGTTACCAAAATCATAGATTTTGACATTACCTTATTCTCCGCTTGTGTTCATTTTCTCTCAACTCCTTGTCCGCCTGTTTCTGCAAAGCGAGCGCCTGCCGTTTTTTCTCGGCAATTTTATACGAGTCCTTAAATATTGCTTTGCACAGTCTGATTTCTTTTCGGATTTCATTAAGCTCCGCATTGATTTCTTTCGCTTTTTCTTTGACTTCATCACAATTTTCATCATTCCTTTCGTTATAGAGCGTTTTTCGCCGTGCAATTAAATCGTCAACCTCGGTTTCCTTGGCTTTTTGATATTTTTGCAAATCTTCGCCTGTTTCAATATCGTGTGAAAACAAAAATTTGAACTGCCTTTGGTAGCGGTCAAATTTAATCATTTCCTCACGCATAAAAAATGACACCCTCTGCGGTGTCTGTTTACGCTCGATTTTTTTGAATAAATAGAGGTAGTGGAAGTATAAGGCGATAAAGCCTTTTAACTTCTTGCCCTTTACATTTTTGATGTTACCCTTGAATTTATATTGTTTCTTCGGCATTTCGGAGGGTGCGGCGGTGATAATGCCGTTTCGGGTTGCGATTATCCTTTGCAATATTTCCGCTTCGCTGTAACCCCTGCCGAGATTATCGAGCCTCATCGGGCGTTTTGCGTTCGGTGCGATTATTGATGTATATTTGATGTTCGGACCTTTTCTGTGAATGACAAAACCTCTTTTTTTGAGATTATTCCAAAACTGCTCCATTGTGTATGAGCATTTTATAATCTCATCAATATCACGGCGGATAGTGCCACGGATAGTCGGTCTGCCTTGCTTTAACGCCAGCCATTCGCCGTAGTGCATACCTCGCCGCTGTGGTTTGTCGATTACCGACAGACAGTTTTCACGGCATATTTGGTCTGAAATACCTCGAATGTCTATAAAGTAGTCCTTGTAATTGTTGCGGTATTTGTAACCGTCAATGTATGAAACGGCATTTATAATGATATGGTTGTGCAAGTGCTTATGGTCAAGATGCGTTGCAATGACGGCTTCGTATTTATCCGCAAATAACCGTTCGACAAGCTCCTGTCCGCACCTGTGAGCAATTTCGGGCGTGGTTTCAAAATCCTTGAATGACTGCACCAAATGATAGGCAAGCACACCGTTTTTGCGACCGCCTTTTCCGAAAAACTCTTGTGTTTCCAGCATTTCCGAAAAGACTTTGTCTGTCGTGCAGTTATATGCTTTGACATATTTGCATTGCTCGGTTTTATCGCCGTTTTTGATATATTTCATTACACCCTCAACCGCATCTATATCCGGCTGAATTGAAGTCTTGTCAGGGTTGGCGATATATTTAAGGCTTGAATCGAGCCTTGATTTGACCGTCCATATTTTTGTGATAGCCATTATCGGACACTCCGAACCATTCGCATTATCTCATTTTGCAAATGCAGAACCTCATTGATTTTATCCTCCGAAATATACTGCTGGGCATTTGCGATATGTGCTATCTGATTTATGTTGTTTCCGATAGCGTTTATCTCACGAAGCAGTTTTACATATTCATCGGGCGGACGGGGGCGAATAATATTGCCCATAATCAGCTTGCGGATATATGGCTCCATTTTTAAGGCACAAGCAGCAGCTTGTGCTTTCAAGTGTTCTTTCTCTTTTGGGGAAAGACGCACCAATACAGCAGTATTTCTATCCATTAGAAATCACCTCTTTTCTTTTAGCCGTGCGGCGGGGTATTAGGGGCATTGCCACTAACAAGCGGGCATTTTTGATAGCAAAATGCCGTGCTTGCTAATACAAATGCTCCGCATTTGCCCCGTCCGATAGGCTTTCAAAGCTATACTTCCATAAATCGTATTCCTCCGGCGATATTTTATCGGCTTTCAATTCGGTTTGCTTGTTATGCCAACATTCAAGCATACTTTTTAATTCGGTATCACTTGGCTCAAAAAACATAAAAA
>JAFULX010000049.1 GCA_017483065.1 Clostridia bacterium
AAATAACCATTTTTGCGTACAAAGCCGTCAAATGCAGTGTCTGCAAAGGTACGGGTAATCTGTCTTGCACGGTCGGGACGGAAATTGAAGCATACTATGCTGTCATTCTCGCCAATCGTCGCACCGCCGTCGATAACGGTCGGAACAACAAATTCGTCGGTTACGCCGTCCTCATAGGACTTTTCGATTGCCCCAACAGGGCAAGCCGCCTTATTGCCCTCGCCCATTACCATTGCGTTATATGCCTTTTCCACTCTGTCCCATGCAAAGTCACGGTCCATAGCGTAGTATCTGCCCATAACAGACGCAACCTTACCGACACCTATTCTGTCAAGCTCCTCTGTGAGCGTTTTCATAAAGCCTGCACCCGAGGTCGGCGAAACGTCACGTCCGTCAAGGAATGCGTGAATGTAAACCTTCTCAACGTCATTTTTTCTTGCCATATCGACAATTCCGATAAGGTGGTCGATATGCGAATGAACGCCGCCGTCCGACAAAAGTCCGAAAAGGTGCAACGCACTGTTATTCTTCTTACAGTTTTCCATAGCACCGAGAAGTGCTTTGTTCGAGAAGAACACACCGTCCTCGATATCCTTGGAAATCTTAACGAGCATCTGATAAACGACTCTGCCCGCACCGATATTTGTATGACCGACCTCGGAGTTACCCATCTGACCGTCGGGCAGACCTACCGCAAGGCCGCTTGCATACAAAACTGTGTTGGGGTAATCGGCAAAAAAGCTGTCAAGACGGGGAGTTTTTGCAGCCTTGATTGCGTTGCCGTTTACCTGCTCAGAAAGACCGTAGCCGTCCATTATTAAAAGTGCAACCGGTTTTTTAGCCATTTTTTTCTTTCCTTTCAAAATCAAAAGTCAAGGCTGAATAAGCCTGTCCTTTCGGGCAGAAATTCATTCAGCCTTAAATACGATAATTATTTTGCAGCAGCTACAATAACTGCGAAATCGTCAGCCTTCAAGGAAGCACCGCCGATAAGACCGCCGTCAATGTTCGGCTTTGCAAGAAGCTCTGCGGCATTACCCGCATTCATACTGCCGCCGTACTGAATGGTAACAGCCTTTGCTGTATCAGCATCATAAAGCTTTGCAAGGATATCACGGATACCGCCGCAAACCTCCTCAGCCTGCTCTGCTGTTGCAGTTTTGCCTGTACCGATTGCCCAGATAGGCTCGTAAGCAACTACAACCTTCTTTGCATCGTCAGCTGAAATGCCTGCGAATGCCTTCTTTGTCTGAATGGAAATCAAATCCATCGTGATGCCTGCTTCTCTCTCGTCAAGGCTCTCACCAACGCAAACTACAGGGATAAGTCCCTTTTCAAGTGCCTTCTTTGTCTTGAGGTTTACTGTTTCGTCTGTTTCAGCGAAATACTGTCTGCGTTCGGAGTGACCGATGATAACATACTCACCACCCAAATCCTTGAGCATATCTGCACTTACCTCGCCCGTATAAGCACCCTTGTCCTCAAAATGAAGATTTTCTGCACCGATTTTTACGTTTGTACCCTTAGCCGCTCTTACAGCCTCGGGAAGGCATACATACGGAGTGCAGCAAACAACCTCGCACGAAGCGTCTGCGTTCTTTGCGGCAACCTCCTTGACAAAATCATATGTTTCGGACGGAAGCTTGTTCATCTTCCAGTTACCTGCGATTATATACTTACCCATTTTTATCAATTCCTTCCTGTGCCTCAAGGCACACTTAAATCAAAATTATTTGTCGTTGAGTGCAACTATACCCGGCAAATCCTTACCCTCGAGGAACTCAAGAGATGCACCGCCGCCTGTTGAGATGTGGCTCATCTTATCGCCAAGACCTGCCTGATTAACAGCTGCAACGCTGTCGCCGCCGCCGATAATTGTTGTTGCGTCAATATCTGCAAGAACCTCTGCAATGGCATTTGTACCCTTTGCAAAGTTCGGCATTTCAAATACGCCCATAGGTCCGTTCCATACAACGGTCTTTGCGTCCTTCAAAGCGTCCTTGAAGATTTCGGTTGTCTTGGGTCCGATATCAAGTCCCATCCAGCCGTCCTCAATGCCGCCCTCGGAAATCTTGGACTCTGCGTCGTTATTAAATTCCTTTGCAACAACGGTATCAACAGGGATAAGAAGCTTAACGCCCTTCTTCTCTGCCTTTTCCATCATTTCCTTTGCGTACTCGATGTAATCCTCCTCAAGGAGTGAGTCGCCGACATTCTTGCCCAGAGCCTTCATAAAGGTGTAAGCCATACCACCGCCGATGATGAGTGTATCAACCTTTTCAAGAAGGTTGTTGATAACTGAAATCTTTGAAGAAACCTTCGAGCCGCCCAGAACTGCAACAAGAGGTCTTACGGGGTTATTTACAGCATTTCCGAGGAACTCGATTTCCTTTGCGATAAGGTAACCGCAGGCTGCTGTATCAAGGTAATCGGTAACACCGACATTGGAGCAGTGTGCTCTGTGAGCTGTACCGAAAGCGTCGTTTACAAATACGTCTGCCAAGGAAGCAAGCTCCTTTGAGAACTCGGGAACATTCTTTGTTTCCTCTGCACGGTAGCGTGTATTCTCGAGCAATACAACGTCGCCCTCTGCCATCTCGGCAACTGCCTTCTTTGCATTCTCGCCTACAACTGTTGCATCAGCGGCAAATATTACGTCCTTACCGAGCTTTGCGGAAAGTGCCTTTGCCACGGGAGCAAGTGAAAGCTCAGGCTTCGGCTCGCCCTTGGGCTTACCCATATGTGAGCAAAGAATAACCTTTGCACCGTTTTCGATAAGGTACTTGATTGTCGGCAATGCACCGTCAATTCTTGTTTCGTCTGTGATGTTACGGTCTGCATCGAGCGGAACGTTAAAGTCGCATCTTACAAGAACCTTCTTGCCCTTAATGGCAATATCTTCTACACTTTTCTTGTTTAACATTTTCGACACCTCTTATTTCGTATTTTATCTTTTGGGTATTTACCCACACGCTACTATTTTATACCAATTCTGTATATTTTTCAAGTACCTTTTGTCATTTTCGTTATTTTTTTATCAAAATAATGCTCTGCAAGCCCAAATAGCCGTCAAAACACACACAAAATCGCCGAAAAGAGCGGCAAAAAGCACACGTTTTGTATATTTTGTCCGCACCGCACCGAAATATACCATCAGCACATAAAGAGTGGTTTCGGAGGAGGCGGCAATTACCGAAGCAATTCTGCCCGTTTCGCTGTCGGAACCTGCGGTGTTTAAAATTTCCGCCAAAAGTCCTATCGAGCCGCCGCCCGAAACAGGACGCAAAAGTGCAAGGGTTATTATATCCTCCGACAGCTCAAAGGGTAATATTTTTGCCAAAAGTGTTGCTGCGGCTGCCATAAGTCCCGATTCACGCAGCATATACGCACCGCTCATAACCGCAATCATAACGGGCAGTATTTTCCATACCGTTTCAAACCCCCTTGCCACTCCCTCCAAAAATGTGTCGTAAACCTCCACCTTTCGCCTGAGGCACATTACAACGGCGGCAAAAATCAGGCACGGCAAAACAAGTCCGCTCATCTTTTTCTGTACAGGAGCAGCGTCATACCGACAGCCGCCGCAAGGGAAATTACCGACGTTATCCACACGGCAGGCATAATATCAAACGGCGTGCTGCTCCCTGCCGACGCACGCATTGACGCAACCGTTGTCGGAATAATCTGCAAGGATGCGGTATTCATGACAGCAAAAATGCACATCGCACGGCTCGGTATATCGCTATTATTTTCCTTATCAAGCTCCTGCATTGCACGTATTCCCGCAGGAGTTGCAGCATTGCCCATTCCCAGAAGGTTTGCCGTAACATTCATTGCGATATGCTCAGAGGCATTGCTTTTGCCGAATACAAGGGACAGAACGGGGCTTAAAATACCCGAAATAATCCGTGCCAGACCGCCCTTTTCGCAAAGTGCAAGTATTCCCGACCAGAAGCACATAAGTCCCGCAAAGCCAAGCACCGTCTGCACCGCCGCAGCCGCACCCTCAAGTCCTGCCGACACAACGCCCTCACCGTTGCCTGTAACCGCACCTGCTATAAGCGATATCAGCACCATACCCGACCATATGTAATTCAAAATATATCCGCCTCCCGATAAAAAAGGTTGTATTTATAAAAAATCTATGGTATAATTAGTAAAAATATTACATATATGACCATCACGAAAGGAATTTATATATGAGCAGAGCGGATAAAATTTTTATAGAAAATATGACCGATATAATGGAAAACGGTTTTTGGGACACAGAGTGCGATGTCCGTCCGAAATGGGAGGACGGCACTCCTGCACATACCGTCAAAAAGTTCGGTATTGTGAACCGTTACGATTTGCGTGAGGAGTTCCCCATTCTCACAATAAGACGTACATATTTTAAGAGTGCTTTGGACGAGATACTGTGGATTTGGCAGAAAAAGTCCAATAATATCAAGGATTTGAACAGCCACATCTGGGACGAGTGGGCGGACGAGGACGGCTCTATCGGCAAGGCATACGGTTATCAGCTCGGTGTTAAGCACTCCTATCCCGAGGGCGAGTTCGACCAAGTGGACAGGGTTTTGTTTGACCTTAAAAATAACCCCTGCTCACGCCGTATTATGACCAATATCTACAATCACCAAGACCTCAGCGAAATGCACCTTTACCCCTGTGCATACTCGATGACCTTCAATGTCAGCGGCAATACGCTCAACTGCATACTCAATCAACGGTCGCAGGATATGCTGATGGCGAATAACTGGAACGTGTGTCAGTATGCACTTTTGCAGCATATGATGGCGGCAGCGGCAGGGCTTGAAGTTGGTGAGCTTGTTCACGTTATCGCCGATGCGCATATCTATGACAGGCATATCCCGATTGTAAAGGAAATCCTCGCACGCACACCCTATGACGCACCCAAGCTTATCAAGACGGACGATAATACCGATTTTTACAAATTCACTACCGACAGCTTTAAGCTTGAGGATTATAAATTCCATAATCTTGATATTAAAATCCCTGTGGCAGTTTAATACGCATATGACCGATGTAAACGCATCGGTCTTTTTTTGTCATAATCCATTTCAATCCCGAATAGTATAGAGCAAAGGTCTTACGAAAGGAAGGAATGAAAATGTACATTTTATCGGACAACCAGCTCAACTGTCAGGGATATCTGTCATACCTGCCGCTAAACTTAAGAAAGGCATTGGCACAAGCACCGCAGGACGAGCTGTGTGAAATACGGCTGAGAAAAAACAGACCTGCTGTACTCGTTTACCGCACGGCACGGTGTTTCCTTTGTGCAGAGGGCGGTATTACGCAAAACCCAAAGGAGGCTTATATTCCCACCGCAAAGGAGCTTGTAAGGGTGTGTGAGTCGGTGTTTGAATTTTCGCTCTATGCACACGAGGACGAGCTTTCACAAGGGTATGTAACAATCAGGGGCGGACACCGCATAGGTCTTTGCGGCGAGCTTCGGGGCGGACGGCTCAGGAGCTTTTCCGACATAACCGCACTTAATTTCCGCATAGCTCACGAGCATATCGGCATAGGCGAGCCTTTGAGAAAGCATATAGTAAAAAACGGACGTGTCGAAAGCACGCTGATTATATCACCGCCGATGTGCGGAAAGACAAGCCTTCTTCGGGATATTACAAGAATGCTGGCGGCAAGCGGTACAAAGGTCGGAGTATGCGACTGCCGAGGCGAGATTGCGGCAGTATATGACGGAGAGCCGTGTATGAACGTCGGTGACGCCGATATTCTCTCAGGTGCGGCAAAGGCGGAGGGTATGAATATGCTTTTGCGTACAATGTCGCCCGAGGTAATCGTCTGTGACGAGCTTGGCGGCAGCGAGGATTTTTCGGCAGTATCGGAGATTTTCGGCTCGGGTACGGCAGTAATCGCAACCGCACACTGTGCGTCACGCACCGTTTTGGAAAAGCGGCGTAATCTTTCACAAATTGCCGCAGATTTCAGCCTTATAGTAACCCTCGGCGGTATAGGCGAGATATGCGAGGTGTACCATGCTTAAAATATTTGGTGCGGCGGCGGTATTTCTCCCCTGCTTTATAACGGGACTTGTAAAATCGTACAGACTGAAAAAACGGTGTGACAGCCTTGCCTCTTTGAAGCTTTCCGCAGAGAGGATAGGTGCGGAAATATCCTTCACAAAAAAGCGTCTTGAACGGATTTTCAGCGAAATATCCCGTGATTTTAACTTGCCTGTATTTTATGACACGGCAATGTCGGTGCAGAGTATGGGGTTAAAGTCTGCGTGGACGGCGAGCATTACAAAATATTCCGACTCAATGGCACTTACCGAGCAGGATATCAAGGCATTGGAAACGCTCGGCGAGCTTGGCAGCTACACAGGCGATGAGCAGCAAAGGTGTATTCGCACTGCTGCAAAGCTGCTGGAGCTTTCGCATACCGAGGCACTCGACGTTTATTCACGCACGGGTAAGCTGTGCCGCAGTTCGGGAACTCTTTTCGGCATTTTGGCTGTAATCCTGCTTATATAGGAGCGAGAACAATGGACGTAAATTTAATTTTTCAGATTGCGGGAGTCGGGATAATCGTTGCGGTATTAAGCCAGCTGCTCGCACGCTCGGGCAGGGACGAGCAGGCACTGATGGTAACTATTGCAGGACTTGTGGCGGTGCTTTTCATTCTTACGGAGGAAATAGGAAATCTGTTTGAGTCAATCAAGCGGATTTTCGGTCTTTGATACGGACATCGCAAAGCTGGCGGCAATAGCACTTGCAGGCACCTTGCTTGCAGTGCTGCTTCGCCGTGAAAACCCTGCCTTTGCCACCGTCTGTGCCTTTGCAACGGCTGCGGCAATGGCACTTTACATTCTGCCTGACCTCGGCGGAATTTTCACAGGCTTTATAAGCCTTTTTGAGGACGGAGGAATTTCTCCCGAATACTACAAAAGCGTAATCAAGGTCATAGGCGTGGCGTATTTCACCGAGATTGTGTCGTCACTCTGCCGTGATGCGGGCGAGAATGCAATCGGCACAAAGCTGGAGCTTGCAGGCAAGGTCATAGCTCTGTCGCTGACCATTCCTGCCGTCACACAGCTTATGACCGTTATTAAAGAGGCACTGTCATTGATATGAAGATATTGATTTTAACTGTAATTTTACTGCTTATATCACCCTTTAAGGCATATGCAGAGCTTGATACCGAAATCAGGGATTATCCCGAATTTAACGGCTATGTAGAGCGGCTCAGCAAGGGCGAAAACCCGTTCACTCCCGAGGGTGTATTAAACAGTCTTACCGACGCACTTTTCGGTGAGATTTCACGTTCAAAAGCAGATTTGGGTGCAATTTTAACCCTTGCGGCAGCGGCAGGACTTCTGCGGCTTACCGACTCACTCGGCAGCTGCCACGATGCGGCATATTTTTGTACATATGCACTTATGTCCGCAACCGCAGTAAAGCTTTTGGGTGAAACGGCAGGCTACGGCAGCGAGGTGGTACACTCAATCTGTGATTTTATCACCAAGCTGTCCCCTGTTTTTCTCGGACTTATGGCGGCATCAGGAAAAATCACTTCGGCAGCCGCATTCTCACCTGTTCTTTCGGGTGCGGTGTATGTTTTTACCCTTGCGATGGACGTTATTATTACACCCTTGGTATATATGAGTGCGGTTTTCGGCATAATCGGAAATATTTCCGCAAAAGTACAGCTTACAAGCTTCAACAAGCTTCTGCGTTCCTTTGCACGTTGGGTACTTACCGCACTTTTTACCGTATTTACAAGTCTTACCGCACTTTACGGCTTTAATGCTCCCGTTCTTGACGCACTGAGTGCAAAGAGTGCGAAATTTGCCGTAGGCACGCTTGTGCCTGTTGTGGGCGGTCTGCTTGCCGATACGGTGGATACCGTTGTAAGCGGAACAAGAGTACTGAAAAATGCCGTAGGCAGTGCAGGTATGATATGCGTTGTCGTAATCGCCGCCTTCCCTGTCGTCAAGGTGTGGATAATCTGGTTTATGCTAAGGCTTTCGGCAGCACTTGCCGAGCCGCTGTGCGACAAGCGTATGACCGTTATGCTCTCCGACGTATCCGAATCGGTCGGGACGGTGCTTGCACTGATGCTGACGGCGGTGATGCTGTTTTTAATTACAATCGGAATAATGCTCGGCTTGACGGGTGCGGCATAAGGAGGCAGACTATGGAGGCATATATAACAGCCGTTGCCGCAGCTGCGGTGATGGCGGCTTTTGCGGATAATCTCGTACCGCCAAAGTGGCAACGGTACATAAGCCTGCTGACGGGTGCAATTCTGCTTTTAACCCTGATATCCCCCCTTTTAAAGCTTCGGAAAATTGAACTCCCCTCCCTCACTCCGCAAAGCGATACCGCAATAGAATACGACCTTTCGGGCGAGGTGGAGCGTGAGCTGTCAAAGAGAGTGGAAGCAGATATCCGTCAAAGGCTGCTTGACGAATTTAATATAAATACATCTGCAAGGGTCAATTTGAGCATATCGGACGGCAAAATCGCAGGAGTAAATGAAATAATACTCGATTGCCCCGAAAACAGTGCCGTTGACGCACGGCTTCGGGAGGTTTACGGCTGCGAAAATATACTGCGGAGGGAAAAGTGATAATGAACGCTGATTTTTTGACGGGCTTTTTGAAAAAGAAGAATAATCGGATTTTGTATATCATATTTATAATTGGAATAGTGTTAATGCTGTTTTCAGGACGCAAAACCCCCGAAAAGGAGCAGGAGCCGTCACAATCCTACAGTGAGCAGGAGGAGCTTACGAGGATAATATCCGAGATAGACGGCGTAGGCAAGGCGGAGGTTATGGTGACCTATTACGGCAGCGTAACAAGCAATATTGTATATGACACAAGAGTACGGGGCGATGAAACAGACCGTACCGCCGTTGTTTCGGACGGTGTGGCGGTGAGTGCGGGCGAGAGCTATCCGAGAGTTAAGGGCGTTGTGGTGGTAGCGTCGGGGGCAGACTCGGATAAGGTTTCGGAAAATATCCGCTCCGCCGTTTGTGCCGCTCTGGGCATACCCGAATACAAGGTTGCGGTTATAGTCGGCAGCTGACACTGCAAAAATACCGAAAGGAATGAGTAAAATGATGGTTTTAAAGCGTAAGGAGGTTGTAGCCGCAGCACTTGTGGTACTGATAGGCGTGGCAGGGTATCTGAATTGGTCATATCAGGACGTATTGCAAGTGACGGACGGAGGTGAATATATCGAAACGGGTAAGAAGCTCGGCGAAGCACAGCTGGTTAATAAAACAGAGGAGGCGGCAGAAGCGGACTCTGAGGCGGCTTTATCGGACAGCTATTTTGAGGAGGCACGCAAGAACAGAGAAACCTCCCGTGAGAAGGCTTTGGATATTCTGACACAGACAGCGTCAAATGAAAGCTTTGATGCCGAATCACGTAAAAAAGCACAGGATAACATTCTCGCTATCGCAAGTGCTGTTGAGCGTGAGGCAAGTATTGAAAATATCATCAAGGCGAAGGGCTACGAGAACGCTTCGGTTTACATTGACGGCGAAATGGTTGAAATTCTCGTCAAAAAGGACGGCATCACCGACGCAGACGTTAACAAGCTCTGTGAAATCGCAACCTCACAGCTCGGCATTGCCGCATCAAGCGTAAAGATTATTCCTGTAAAATAATATTTTTGAAAAAATATTGAAATTTCCCGTAAAAGTTGGTATAATAATATATATACTTACAGACAGGAGGAAATTCTGATGAGTGAAGAACAAAAAGTAATCACCTCGGCGGAGACTGAGGATAAAATAGGCAACGTGAAAATTTCTGTTGAGGTTATTGCGACCGTTGCGGGAATTGCAACAAGCGAAATCAAAGGTGTTGCAGGTATGAGCGGCTCTGTTGTGGGCGGTATTGCCGAAATTCTCGGCAAGAAGAACAAGGGCAGAGGCGTAAAGGTTGAGCTTGGCGAGGACAGCTGTGTGCTTGATTTGTATATCGTTGTGGATTACGGTGTGCGTATCCCCGATATTGCCTGGGAGGTTCAGGAAAATGTCAAGAACAGCGTCGAAAGTATGACGGGGATGACCGTTTCCAAGATAAATATTCACGTCGAGGGCGTGAGCTTTGAAAAGGAAACCGCAGTCGAGGCTGTTGAAGAAGAGCCTGACGAAACAGAGGAATAAAAAGGCAAGACACCGTATCAATTTAATGATACGGTGTCTTATTTTGGTGGAAAAAGTGTATGTTTCTTGTTTGTTATTTGTTATCCGAACAGCTGCAGCCGCAACCTTGCGAGCTGCACGAGCAGCCGTCGGGACAGCCGATACATTTTTTGCCGCTCTTTTTTGCTTTATAGACATAGCGTACGGCAAAGCCTACAATCATCACTATAATTGCAATTATAACCAAATCAGCCATAACAAGCACTCCTTACAATTTCATTTTAGCATTATTTCCTCTGAGTGCATAATCAGCTTTAAGCTTTTTGTCCGAGTTAATGCACAGGTACACAACAACAGCTGCCATAGCGAGAACTGCTATAAGACCGCCAACAAAGCCTGAGCCTACTGCACCCGTGGTAATGATTGTACCAATCTGATATACAAGATAAGCAATCGTATATCCGACACAAAGCTGAAGTCCGATACCTGCCCATACCCATTTGCCGCTCTTCATTTCTGCATTCATTGCACCGATAGCAGCAAAGCAAGGCGGTGTGTAAAGATTGAACATCAGATAAGCAAGTGCTGCAGCCTTGGTAATTGCCATTATGCCTGCAACCTCTGCACCTGCACCCTCAATAAGAGAAAGCTCTTCGGTATCAATAAGATTTTCAAGACCGACGAAGCAGACAGCAAGTGTAACGAATACGTTTTCCTTTGCGATGAAGCCTGTAACCGCCGCTGCCTCAAGCTGCCAGCTGAGAACACCTACAATCGGAATGAGCAGATAAGCAAACGGGCTTGCAATAGACGCAAGAATTGATATATCGGCAGTTTCTGCAACTCCAAAGCTCCAAGTGAAGGTCTGCATAATCTG
>JAFULX010000050.1 GCA_017483065.1 Clostridia bacterium
GCGTCAATCAGATATGCAAGCTTTGCCCTCTTGATATAGTGACGGTCTGTCACAGGACTCATAACCGTACCGACCGTCAGACAGTTGAAATAGTCGTCCACAAAAATCAGACAGCCGAGTGCAATCGTAGCAAGCGTCGCACCCTTTTTCGTCTTAATGGACTTTGACGCCCAAGCACCGTATGCACCCGATGCACCCGATTTGCTCACCAGCGCAACAATCATACCCAGCAGCACGAGGAAAATAACTATATTGAAGTTATCGCCCACCTTGACAGCCATTATGTTAAACATTGTTTCAAATGCGGTCATAATATTTCCGCTCGTGAAGAACATTGCACCTGCGAAAATTCCCACAATCAGCGAAAAATACACCTCTTTGGTCAAAAGTGCAAGTCCGATTGCGATAATCGGTGGCAGAATTGACCATATTGTTCCCACGAACGGTGATAAATTTTCCATACATCTTCCTCCTAATGTACAATATTTATCTTGATTGTAACATATGTTTAGTGAAAATTCAACAGTTTTTTCCTTTATAATACATATTTTTTATTCAAATCACCAAACCGCCTGACGCACCTATTGTCTGTCCTGTTATGTAATCGGCACGCTCGGAGCATAAAAAGGACGCTACCGCTGCGATTTCCGACGGCTTTGCGATACGTCCCAACGGAATTTCGGCAGTAATCTCTGCCATTTCCTCCTCGGTAAAACAGCCGTTCATTTTGGTATCAACCACTCCAGGAGTTATGCAGTTGACTCTTATCCCCGACAGTGACAGCTCCTTTGCAAGCGCCTTGGTAAAACCGATGAGTGCCGCCTTTGATGCGGAATAGGCAACCTCGCACGAAGCACCCACCTCGCCCCACATAGACGAGATATTGACAATTCTGCCCCACTTTCTTCTTACCATACCGTCCATAACCGCCTTTGTGACAAGGTATGCACCACGCATATTTACATTAAAAATCCTGTCCCAGTCCTCGCACGTTGTGTCGCACAGCATTTTCACGAGCGAAACTCCTGCATTATTCACAAGCACGTCCACACCGCCACGCTCGGCTTCAATTCTTTCTGCCATTGTTGCAACTGCAGCAGCGTCGGATACGTCTGCCTGTATCGCCGCACCGCCTATTTCGGCGGCAAGCTTTTCTGCCGCATCACGGCTTTTGCAGTAGTTTACATACACGAACATTCCGTCCTTTGCCAAAGCACGTGCAATTTCAGCACCTATTCCCCTTGAAGCACCTGTTACGAGTGCAGTTTTCATAGATAAATCAGTCCTTTGTTTCGTCTTGATACAGACAATACCAACCCTATTGCGATAAGATTTGTAAGCATAGAGGTACCGCCGTAGCTGAAAAACGGGAGCGGAATACCCGTTACAGGCATTAGTCCGATACACATTCCAATATTCTCCAACGTGTGGAAAAACAGCATTGCACCGACACCTGCGGCGATATAGCGTCCGAAGCTGTTGTTAGAGCGTGCGGCAACCATAAAGCAGCGTGTTATTATCACCGAAAGCACCGCTACCACAACAATTGCACCGATAAACCCAAGCTCCTCGGCAATAGTGCTGAATATAAAGTCGGTATGCTTTGCAGGCAAGAAACCGAGCTGATTTTGCGTACCGTTTAAATAACCCTTACCGAATATACCGCCCGAGCCAACCGCAATTTTAGATTGTATTACATTGTAACCCTTTCCGAGAGGGTCAAGCTCGGGGTTTAAAAATACCTGTATTCTGTGCTGCTGATAGGGACTTAGTGCAAATTTGTAGATAAACGGCAATGACGCCACACCCAAAATCACAACGGGCAGAATAATTTTATAAGACAGACCCGCCACAAAAAGCAGTACTGCAAACATAAAGCAGAAAACCATTGCACTGCCTGCGTCGGGCTGGAGCATAATCAGTACAAGAAATACCGCAAGGTGCAAAGCAAGACCTGCAAGCGTTGAGAACTTATTGATTGTTTTTTCCTTTTTTGAGAGGTGATATCCGAAGGTGATTACAAAACCGAGCTTTGCGATTTCGGCAGGCTGTATGCCTATCGGTCCGAAGCGTATCCAGCTTTTCGCACCCACCTCGTCCGCACCCGTGCCGATTAAAAGTACAAGCACGAGCAGGAATATACTCACCAGAAAAATCGGTACAATCAAAAGATTATACTGCTCATAGTCAAAAAAGCTCAGAGCTATCATCACCGCCGCACCGATTGCAAACGCTCCGCTCTGCACCAGAATATTTGTAATACCGCCGTAGGAGAGCGTTGCGGAATAAACCGCCGCAAGTCCCATCAGCGACGCTAAAATAGTTATATACAAAAGGATACTGTCGAAGCCGCTTCTTTTCCGCCGAAGCTGCCATGCAAGCTGTCCCATATCTTAATTCTCTCCCTTATCTCGGATTTTGGCAGGCAAACCAAAGCCTTTTTGCACCGTCTTTTTGGGGTGCAAGCTCTGTCGAAGAAAAAATGCGGATATCCTCAAAGCCTGCCATACACAGAAGTTTTTTGATACCCTCAACACTCCTTGCACGCTGTACCTGACGCTCGACAATTCTTCTGTAACCGCCGTCCGTCTTTTTGAAGAAATTTATCGTCATAGCAGACAGCTTCTTTTTGAAAAAATATTTGTTTTCCCAAACGTAAAAAATACCGTCTTTATCGTAAACATAGGTTTTGTCGCCGTGGTAGTCCCTGAGCTTATGCTCGGTGGAAACGTCGAAAACAAGCACCGCACCCTTGTCCATAAAGCAGGTACGAAGTCTTGTGAGAGCATAGAGGAGTGCTGTATCGGACAGTACATAATTAAAGCCGTCGGTCATACAAAGTGCCGCACCGACCGTACCGTAAAGGTCAAGTCTTTCTATCGGCTGATTGAGAAACAGTACACCGTCCGCACCGTCTTTTTTACGTGCAATATCGAGCATATCAAAGGAGGAGTCAATTCCTATCATATCATAGCCTCTTGCCGCCATAGGCAGGGTTACACCACCCGTACCGCAGGCAAGGTCGGCAACTATTTCGGGTGATATGCCGTAGTCGGCGAAAATATTCTCTATAAAATCACAGGTTCGGGCATAGTCCACGTCCTCTTTGATTAAGCGGTCGTAGATTGCCGAAAAGGCTGTATAGCTCACAAATCAATTCTCCTTTCAAAAAGGTTTCTGAAACAAAGTCTGAAAGAAAATTGTTCAGATTACCGTTTTGCAACAAGGGTGCCGTACAAGTGTACTGCCCTTTGCGAAAAGCGGTGAGATGGGCAATTTTATTCAGACGCATTTTCTTCAGCAGGTGACATAGCATAGAGTATTGTCTGATAAATTTCGTCCTGCTTTTCCTTGAAATGACGTACCATTTGTGCGGCGGTTTTGCGTGTGCCTGCGTAAAAGTTAAGCTCCATAAGGGGGGTTTTGTTGTCGTAGATGCCGCACTGTACCATAAATTCCTGCTCGTTTATGGGAATAATCTCGGCACGGGTACTGCTTTTTTTGATTTCCTCACGGAAAAAGGGTGCGATATACGCAACAATCTGCTCTCTGATATAAATAGGTATCGAGCGGTAGAAAAAGCCGTTCGCCTCAATTCCCTTTTCGGTCAGCTCGTAGATGTGAATATTCGGCTCGGGCTTATAGCGTGCGACAAGTCCGATATTGATAAGATTATCGAGTGCAATCGAAAAATCGGTAAAGCTGATATTACACCTGTCAAGCACGAGCGAGGTCAGCTGATTGTGCGTAACGGTGCGGTCTGCCTCCGACATCGTAAACAGAATAATGTACTGAATAAGCACAGGGTCGGAAATTTCTCTTGTATATAAAAGCATTGTTTTGCCTCCGTAAATAAAAAAAGTGGATTTTTTCAAATTTATTATAGCATATTCGGTGAAAAAATGATATACTTATTTTGAAAAAAATTACAAAAGGGGCGAAAAAAATGCCGAAAAGAACACCCGAGGAGGAAAAAGCACGGTTTGAACAGCTTTTGACAAGGGAAAAGGAGCTTTGGGAAAGCGGCAGGCGGCTTGTCGCAGGAGTTGACGAGGCAGGCAGAGGTCCGCTTGCAGGTGCGGTTTATGCGGCGGCGGTTATTCTGCCCGAGGATATATTCATAAGCGGACTTGACGATTCAAAAAAGCTGAGCGAGAAAAAGCGTGAGCTGCTCTTTGACGAAATATGTGAAAAAGCCATAGCCTATTCTGTTGCAGCTGTCAGCGAGGCGGAAATTGACGAGATAAATATTTTAAACGCCACACACCTTGCAATGAACAGGGCGGTTGAAGGACTTGAAATAAAGCCCGATTACTGCATCATTGACGGAAATTCCATCAAAAATATGACCGTACCCTGCGAAACTATGGTGAAGGGTGACGCAAAGAGTGCGTCGGTTGCGGCGGCGTCAATTCTTGCAAAGGTGTCACGTGACAGATACATAACCGAAATTGCGGAAAAATATCCCGAATACGGCTTTGACAAGCACAAGGGTTACGGCACCAAGGCACATACAGATGCGATTTTAAAATACGGAGTTCTTCCCATTCACAGGAAAAGCTTTCTGAAAAAGCTTTTGGGCGAGGTGTGATTATGACCGAAAAAAGACAGATTGGTGACTTTGGTGAAAGTGCAGCGGCGGCATACCTCGAAAAAAAGGGGTTGAAGATACTAAAACGTAACTATTACTGCCGTGTCGGCGAGATTGATATAATTGCGGCGGACGGCGATACTGTTGTATTTGTCGAGGTCAAAACAAGACGCTCGGCACGCTTTGGGAGAGCCTCCGAGTTTGTGGATTGGAAAAAACAACAGCGGATTATTAAGACAGCACTTTATTATATCGGCTCGGCAGACCGTGCAATCCGTTTCGACGTGGTGGAGGTATATTATCACGAGGTCGGCGAAAACCTTGTGGCGGACAGTATCAATCATATAGAAAACGCTTTCAGTTAAACAAAAAATCGGAACGAAATTCGTTCCGATTTTTTGTTTAACTGATACTAACTATCCTTGCGACCCCATCCCAGCCAACTGTCTTGTCGAATATTTCCGCCGCAATTCTTGCGGGAACTAAGGTTCTGCTGTTGATAATCTTGGGGGAAACGTCAGCTCGGGTGTAAAGCGTGCCGTTTTTGTAAATCTCACGGCTGCCAATCTGCATTGTAACGGTATCGCCGCCTCGGGTTGCGGTTACGGTTTCGGTTGCGGCGTCCCACGAAACGGTCGCACCGACAGCCTCAAAAATCGCACGCACGGGAACGAGTGTTCTTGAGCTTACAATCACAGCAGGCTGGTCAAGACCTGTAAGCTCTGTGCCATCAACGACAATTTTGATGTTTTCGGTCACATTAAAGGGTACCGACACCGAATAAAGCTTGCCGTTGCTTGAGGTTACGTTATAACGGAAGGTGTGTGCACCGACCGCATATTTTGAAAAGTCAATATCGCACGAATACGGAATTGTGCTTGACGCACCAACCCATACATCATCTATGAAATAATCCACGCTCTCCCATTCCGAGCCGTAAATTCCCGCATAAACGCTCATAGTATTTACCGACTGCGACACCTCAAAGCCGTTATCGCAGTTTACGCTGCCCGAAACGCTATCGTTGTCGTATCTGTCCTGAATAAAGTGTGTTGCCGTAACCTGAGAATTGTAGAAATCTCTCAGCTCGGGGTGATTTTTGAGCGAATAGTCGTCATTCTCGGGTGCAACGTACTGGTCAAAGTAGCCTATCATCTTAATCTGCGGATACTTCATCGGCAGATAGTTGAGTATCTTTGCAACGTGGCGTTTTGCCCAATCGGTTGAGTACTCGCCCATACCTACCGTTCTTGCGGTTGCACCGCTCTCGAATATCATAATCGGCTTTCTGTTGCCGAAGGTATTTACAATTTCCTCCATAATCAGCACAGGCTCTGCACTCTTGCC
>JAFULX010000051.1 GCA_017483065.1 Clostridia bacterium
AGACTCCAATCTGATATTCGCCCTTGGGATTAAGGGAGAACTGTGTGTAGAAGGTGACAATACCGTAAATCTCCGCCAAAGGCAGGTCAAGACCCTCTGTAATCATAGTCTGCACCTCAATGGGAAGATAGCCGTAAATCTCCTGTGCCTTATGCAGCACGGGAATTGCAGCACCCTTTTGTCCCTTATGCTCGGCGATAACCTCTAAAAGCTTCGCCTCTTGCTCCTTTGTACCCTTGAAGGGCAATGTGCCGGTTTTCTCCATTTATAGACCTCCTGTCCGAATTATATATTTTATATAATATCTTAATAATTATATCACTATATTTGTTAAATTTCCACCAAAGTTTTATCGAATTTTATATTTTTTCCCTTTTGCACAAAAAATCTATAAGTGCTTGTGCGTTTTTACAAGTCAGGTCAAGAAAACGCTCATATTCGGAAATATTTATAAGATATCGTAATATCCCTATACACCAAGTTCTGCAAGCTCTTTCGCAAGCTCGTAAGCCGATTTTTCGGAAAGCAAAATCGGAATATCCTCCAAATCCGCCTTTGCCGCCGTCTGCCCGTCAGGCTCCTGTCCGTCGCACAAAATCACACACGCACCGTCTGTAAGCACCGACACTGCAATTACATTCACATTGGTCTGAATGGTAATCCAGACATTACCTTTCGCAACCCTGTTCATTGCAAGGCTCAGAAGGTCGCCTATGTAACAACCGCTGATTTTGTTCGTCAAGCCGTTTTCACCTGCCGCCACAGCAAGGTTCAGTTTTTCTGAAAGCTCCTTAACCGTCATTATCTCCACCCCTTTCAATGTCCTCTTTCAGCTGCTCGTATTTTACCTCCAACCCGAGCTCTTTCCTTTAACTTAAAAACCCTCTCCGTATGCAATCTACTTTTATAACAATTATACAATATATTTACTCATATTTCAATAGCATTTGTGAAAAAGCACAGGCTTTTGCACAAAAAAAGAGATGCTGCCCTTAGACAACATCTCTTTTAAGCTTATATTTACGCTTTGTTTACCGAGCCGAAAAGCTCCATCTTTTCTTTTACAATCTCCTTGATTGCCGCAGCACCGGGAGCGAGAAGCTTTCTCGGGTCAAAGCCCTTGCCCTCAAGGTCCTTGCCTTCTTCGATATACTTTCTTGTCGCTGCCTGGAAATAAAGCTGACATTCGGTATTTACGTTGATTTTTGCCACACCGAGGGATATTGCGGTTTTAATCATATCTGCAGGAATACCTGTACCGCCGTGAAGTACGAGCGGAAGGTCGCCTGTCAAATCCTTAATCTTTGCAAGTGCGTCAAAATCAAGTCCTTTCCAGTTTGCGGGGTACTTGCCGTGAATATTGCCGATACCTGCTGCAAGGAAATCAACGCCGAGGTCTGCAATCATCTTGCACTCGTTCGGGTCTGCAATCTCGCCTGCTCCGACAACGCCGTCCTCTTCACCGCCGATTGAGCCAACCTCTGCCTCAATGGAAAGTCCCTTTTCACGGCAGATGTTTACCAGCTCGGTAGTTTTCTGCACATTCTCGTCAATAGGATAATGAGAACCGTCGAACATTACCGACGAGAAGCCTGCTTCGATACACTTTAAGCAGCCGTCATAGCTGCCGTGGTCAAGGTGCAGAGCAACGGGAACGGTAATTCCCATATCCTCAATCATAGCCGAAACCATAGCCGCAACCGTCTTAAAGCCTGTCATATACTTGCCTGCACCCTCGGAAACACCGAGAATTACGGGCGAATTGCACTCCTGTGCAGTCTGGAGAATGGACTTTGTCCACTCGAGATTGTTTATGTTAAACTGACCAACGGCATATTTGCCTTCAACAGCCTTGTTTAACATTTCGGTAGCTGATACCAACATTTGCATTTTCCTCCTTGGAATTTTCATTTATTTATTCAAGCACAATCGTGCCTGTTTCCAACAGTTCCATAAGCGAGTCGGCAGTTATCCCGACCACCGCCTCCGCACGACAGTCACGGCAGGTAATCCTCACACCGCTGTCGTCAAGCTCAATATCAAAATTCTTTCTGCCACAGACTCCGCAGCTGATACCGCCCTCTTTTGAAAGCTCATTCACCACACGGATAATTTCAAAGTAGATACCGATTTCAGGTGTACTGCGGATTTCCTCCTCCGCCTCACGGTACATCGCATTCTGCTTCGCAAGCTCTCTGTCGATACATTCGTCCTCACCGATAAACATAATATCCACCATTGTCTGCGGACAGGAAAGCACCGCAAGCTGTTTCTTCCAGAAGCCTGAATGCTTCAAGGTGAACTTATGCCTGTCGTCACACGCTGTACACGCCACCTCAAAGAGGTATTTATCCTTCTTGTGTCTGACGGTAAGTACACATTCACCGCACGCTTCATCGCCGCAGTAAAAGCACGCACCTTCGGGCGGCAGGTCGAACAAGGTGATATTACGCTTGGTCAATCTTCCGCAATAGGGGCATATGTATGCAATAGTCTTGCCGTATTCAATCAGCACTCTGCTACACTCCTATCTTATTTTCTCTTGCCCAATAGAACAAATACTGCTGTGCAAAGCCGCCGTATTCACCGAAATTCCTTGCGGCATATTCTGCTATTTCGGACGCAGCAGTTTCCTTGCCGCCGAAATAACAATGCTCCATAATACGCTTTATCCACACGTCTATCGGAAAGCTGTCGCACTTTCCGAGTCCGAAAAGCAACGCACAGTCGGAAACCTTACTCCCCACGCCGTTTAGCGTCATAAGTGCCGTTTTCGCTTCCCGTGTTGAAAGCTTTCGCACCCTCTCGAGGTCAAAGCTGCCGTCTGCAACCGCATTTGCCGCCGCAAGAATGTATTTGTCACGAAAGCCTGCGCGGATTACCGAAATTTCGTCCAGAGTGAGCGTTGCAAGCCTTTCGGGTGTAGGAAAAGCATAACAGCGTCTTTCCATATAGGAAATTTCCTCGCCGAAATTTTCACAAAGACGGCTGATAATACCCTTAATCCTCGGTATATTGTTACTCGCCGAGATGATGAAGGAAATAAGTGCCTCAAACGGTTCCTGATTGAGTATTCTGATACCCTCTCCAAAGGCTATCGCCTCCGCCATAACGCCGTCGGCACCAAGCTTTGTCTTGACAGCGGAATAATCTCTTCCGAAATCGAAATATCCGTGCCAGATTTTCTCAAATTCTTCCGCCGTCACACCGTGAAAAATCAGGTTGTCACCCTGCTTTTCAAGCAAAAGTGCTTTGCCAAACGCTACACCGAAATAAGCATTTTCGCCCTCTCTTTCCCAGCGGAAGCATTGTCCGCAATCGAAAACATGGCAAAGCTCAAAATCGGTAACCTGCTCCAATGTTAAATTGCCGTTATTCTCTATAATCCTCATAACGGAGATATTATACCACAAAATCAATCAATTATCAACAAATTTACGCAAATTTATTTCCATTATTTTATTTTGGCAAGCCGAGCTGCAAGCTTTCTGCCAATTAAAGCCGCAAAAACGCACTTTAAAGCGTCACCCAAAACAAAGGGCAGCACGCACACAGCTATTGCCGTACGAAGGTCGGTTTTGCAGATAAAAGTATAGTATGACGCACCTTTAATATATATAATCAGCACACCGACCACTGTGCCGAGCAGTTTAATTCCGATACCGTTTCCAAGGCCGCATATTGCTCCTGCTGCAAGTGCCGCAATAGGATAGGCAAGCAAAAATCCGCCCGTCGGTCCGAAAAAAGCCGTAAAGCCGCCGACAAACCCCGAAAACACAGGCAGTCCGACAGCACCCAGAAGCAGATATATCAAAGCCGCAAAAAATGCCCTTAAAGCTCCGAGAACAACCGCCGTAAGCAGCACAGCAAAAAGTGCGAGCGTTATTGGCACAGGTCCTATCGGTATTGCCATAACGGAGATATTATACCACAAAATCA
>JAFULX010000052.1 GCA_017483065.1 Clostridia bacterium
ACGAGGGTAAGGGTAAAATTACCGATATGCTTGCGAAGGACGCTGATATAGTTATCAGATTTCAGGGCGGTGCAAATGCAGGACACACCATAATCAATGATTACGGCAAGTTTGCACTTCACCTTCTTCCGTCAGGCTCCTTTAATGACAATGTAGTAAATATGATAGGCAACGGTGTTGCACTCAATATTCCTGCACTCTTTAACGAAATGAAGGAAATTGTTGACAGAGGCGTGCCTGCACCTAAGCTGATCGTATCCGAGCGTGCACAGGTTGTTATGCCGTACCACGTTTTGTTTGACCAGTATGAGGAGGAAAGACTTTCCGACCGTAAGTTCGGCTCTACAAAGTCAGGTATAGCACCCTTCTTCTCGGACAAATTTGCTAAAATCGGTTTTCAGGTATGGGAGCTGTTTCAGGAGGAAAAGCTTCTGCGTGAAAAGATTAGGAATACTTTGGAAGTAAAGAACCTGATGCTTGAACACGTTTACCACAAGCCGCCTATGGACGAAAATGAGCTTTACGAAACGCTCGTAAGCTATCGCGATATGGTAGCACCCTATGTGGTTAATACTGTTGAATATATGCACGAGGCTATTGCGTCTGGCAAGAATATTTTGCTCGAAGGACAGCTCGGCTCGTTGAAGGACCCCGATTTCGGTATCTATCCGTTCACGACCTCGTCATCAACTCTTGCAGGCTACGGTGCTGTAGGTGCTTGCATACCGCCGTATGAGATTAAGGATATCGTTACGGTTGTAAAGGCATATTCGTCGGCGGTAGGTGCAGGTGCGTTCGTATCCGAGATTTTCGGTGACGAGGCTGATGAACTCAGACACAGAGGCGGAGACGGCGGCGAATTTGGTGCTACCACAGGCAGACCCAGAAGAATGGGTTGGTTCGACTGCGTTGCTACAAGATACGGCTGTATGGTTCAAGGCACAACAAGAGTGGCATTCACTGTTCTTGACGTACTCGGCTATCTCGACAAAATTCCCGTTTGCGTAGGCTACGAGATTGATGGCGAGGTTACTAATGTATTCCCGACCACCGATAAGCTCAACCGTGCAAAGCCCGTTCTTGAGGTGCTTGACGGCTGGAAATGCGATATTAGAGGTATCAGAAAGTACGAGGATTTACCCGAAAACTGCCGCAAGTACATTGAATTTATAGAAAAGCATATCGAAGCACCGATTGCCATTGTTTCCAACGGTCCGGCTCGTGACGATATTATTATAAGAGGATAAGCCTATGGCAAATTCTGTTAAAGCGGAGCTTTCAGCAACGGTTAAGAGGATAAACCTTATCAAAATTGCGGTTGTTGCAACAATATCGGTTGTAGGACTGATTTTGGCGGCTGTCAGCATTTTTCGGGGAGCATTCCTTTTCGCTCTGGCGTATTTAGTCGCAGGCGTGCTGGGAGTTCTGTACACAATAATTGAAATCAATTCCACTCTTCCTCCAAGCATAGAGTGCGACGGCGAAAGGCTTATACTTAATACTTGGGAAAACGGCTTTTTTCCGTATAAAATTGATTTCACACCACGCTTTTTTGCAGATTTTGTACCTGCGAAAAGCGTGAGCAGTACATTGCCGCTCGATGATATAACCGAGCTTGCAATCGGTACAAAGGGTTTTTTGACCAGAACGCTCAAAAGCCGTGAGCTTGAAGAAAGGCTTACTGAAATTTGCTTATTGAGCCGACGTATCGAAGGATATATGAAACGCTGTGATATTCTGTGCGTACGCCTGAAGGATGACAGTATTCATATGATGTCGGTCAAGGATTTTGATATGGACGCAATGTACAAAATAATTGATATGACAGAGCATCGTATCCAAGGCTTGGAGTTTAAGACAAATGTCAGAAAGCTCCGTAGAAAAAGAGAAACGATTGAAGGAAGACAACGTATCTGAAACGGGAATGGGGGACACCCGTTCCCGTTTCGTTATATAGGAAAGAATTATGCAGACGATAAGATTAAATATGATAATCTCACGAATTAACGCAGCTGTTGTTGCCGATGTCGGTACCGACCACGCATATATTCCCGTACAGCTTATAAAGAACAACAGAGCCGAGCGTGTTATTGCAACCGATATGAATAAAGGTCCGCTTTCTGCCGCAAGGCATAACACCGAGGAAAACGGCGTGAGTGATAAGGTAGAGCTGCGGCTCGGGGACGGACTCTCGCCTCTTGGTGTGGGAGAGTGCGATGTAATCGTAATTGCAGGCATGGGCGGAGAGCTTATAAGTACGATTTTGTCGGAGGGCGATAAGGTAGCAAAATCTGCCGAAATGCTTCTTCTACAGCCGATGAATTCGCAAGAGCTTTTACGTGGGTTTCTAATTAAAAACGGCTATGAAATCATAGATGAGGATATTGAGGTTGAGGGCTTTAAGGTCTATAACCTGATAATCGCACGAAAGGGAGATAGCCTACCTGTTACCGATGAATTTTTGCTGCATCTTCCCGAATATCTCTATTCACACCCGAAATTTCTCAAGCTTTTGGCAAAGAAAAAACGTGAGTTTGAGAAGATTTTATCTGGACTTACAAAAGCAAGGGACAAAGATTATACACAAATTCAAAAATACGAAGGCTTTTTAAACAGAATATACAAGTTGGAGGGGAAAGTATGAGGGTTTACGACATTGCAAAGCTGATAAACACAGCCTTTCCGTCTGAAATTGCAGAACCGTGGGATAATATCGGACTACTGCTCGGACGTGGTGAAAAAGAAGTAAAAAAAGTACTTCTGACACTTGATGTAACTCCGTTTGTGGTACAGGAGGCAATAGAATTTGGTGCTGACCTGATAGTTTCTCACCACCCGATACTGTTTTCGGGGACAAAAAGAATTACAGATGAAAATGCTGAGGGCAGAATGTTGCTTGAATTGACAGAACATAAAATCGCTGTTTTTGCCGCACATACTAACCTTGATTCAGGAATAGGCGGTCTTAATGATAAGCTTGCCGAAATATTTGAGCTTCAAAATGCCGTTCCCGTTCTACCAAACCCTGTTAGCGGTGCAGGTCTTGGCAGAATAGGCGATTTAAAAACACCGATGACGGCATTGGAATTTGCTAAGTTGGCAAAACAAAGGCTTAATACTGCCGTAAGACTTTCGGGTGATGCGGATAAATTGATAAAAAAAGCTGCGGTTGGCTCGGGAGCAAGTGACTATATAATACCCGAGGCGGTAAAAATGGGTGCAGATTTAGTGCTGACGGGCGACTGCAAATACCACAGAAACCAAGGCTATATCGACCTCGGTGCGGTAGTGGTGGACGCAGGACATTATCCTACCGAGATTATGGCAATGGATATATTTGAACACATTTTGAAAGGCTATAGCTTAGAAATTAAAAAATCGGAAAACAAAGATATTTTCCAATTTATATAAGGAGGCGGTAATATGCCGAGAAATGAAAAGGAAACAGAGGGGTTGTCCCTTTTGGGTAACAAAAAGACGGTTTACCGTGATGATTATGCACCCGAGGTGCTGGAAAGCTTTATTAACAAACACCCCGAAAATGATTATATGGTTACATTCAACTGTCCCGAATTTACATCGCTTTGCCCGATTACAGGACAGCCTGATTTTGCGAAAATTCTGATAAATTATATTCCCGACAAGCGTATGGTGGAAAGCAAGAGCTTAAAGCTTTATCTGTTCAGCTTTCGAAACAGGGGGGATTTCCACGAGGATTGTGTGAATATTATAATGAAGGATTTGGTAAAGCTGATGGACCCGAAATATATTGAGGTCAAGGGTATATTTACGCCCAGAGGCGGTATTGCGATTTATCCCTTTGCAAACTACGGCAGAAAAGGTACAAAATACGAAAAGCTTGCCGAGGAGCGTCTGTTTTCTTCGCTCGAGTTAAAATAAACTAAAGGAATGGTTAAAATGACAGAAAAAAAAGCACTTGTCGTACTTTCAGGCGGACAGGATTCTACTACCTGTCTGTTTTGGGCAATTGGCGAGTTCGGCAAGGAGAATGTTGCGGCTGTCGGTTTTGATTACGGACAGCGGCATATGGCAGAGCTTGAATGTGCGGCAAAAATCTGCGGTGATTTGAGAGTTCGTTTTGAGGTAATATCAACTCCGATTATAAACGAGCTTTCGGCAAATTCTCTGACTAGGGCGGATATCCCCGTAGAAAAGGAAAAACCCGAGGACGCACCGCCTAACAGCTTTGTTGAGGGAAGAAATCTGCTCTTTTTGAGCTATGCGGCGATTTATGCCAAAACTCACGGTATGACCGAGCTTGTTACGGGCGTGTGCGAAACCGATTTTTCGGGTTATCCCGATTGCAGGGATATCTTTGTAAAATCTCTGAACGTCACGCTTAATCTTGCAATGGATTACCGTTTTGTAATTCATACACCGCTGATGTGGCTTGACAAAGCTGATACCTGGGCATTGGCGGACAAGCTCGGAGTGCTTGATATAATAAAGAAGGAAACGCTCACTTGCTATAACGGTGTAAAGGGTGACGGCTGCGGCGATTGTCCTGCCTGTTTTTTGCGTAGACGTGGTTTTGATGAATATATGAAAAGAAAGGGAAATTCCGATGTATGAGGTTATAAAAAGGCTGGAAATAAGTGCGGCACACAAACTGTCACTTGATTATGAGTCCAAATGCTCAAATCTGCACGGACACAACTGGATTGTTACGGTGTACTTAAGAAGTGAAACTCTAAACCAAAACGGTATGATTATGGACTTTACCGAGATTAAGAAAAGAATATCCGATAAGCTTGACCATAAGGTGATAAATGACGTGGTTGACTTTAACCCGACGGCGGAAAATATGGCAAAATATATTCTTGAGGAGCTTGCTCCGTACTGTTACCGTGTAGAGGTGGAGGAG
>JAFULX010000004.1 GCA_017483065.1 Clostridia bacterium
ACTGTTTGGGGTGTAGGCTACAAATTTGAGGTGAGGTAAGTGTTTAAGTCAATTCTGGGCAGGCTTTTGTGGATATATACCGTCATTCTTGTGCTTGTATTCACGGTTATGTTCGGTGCAATGGCAGGCTTTTACCTCAGTTACACAGCTGATATTCTCTTTGACGAAGTAACCAGAGCCACAGGAAGCATTGCACATATGACAATTCTTCTAAGCGGTGATATGGACGATATGCGGGTAAAAAATCTGTACGATACCTCGCTTGTGTCCTGGTCGGAAATTGTAAGCTCGGATATTACCGTTATTGACGAAAACGGCGAGGTGTTCGCCTCCACGGCGGACATAAAGACAGTACCCGATGAAATGACGGAAACTGTGATTTCGGGCAAGGTGTTCCGTAAATACACACATTTCGGTAAGTATTATGACGGTATGGTTTATACTATTGGTATGCCTATCAACTTCAACGGCAGCGTAATCGGCGGTATCTTCTATAATTCCACCGTCGGCGAGCTGTTCGGCTCGTTCGGGAATTTCTCTCAAATGCTGCTGATGTCCTGTTTTATCTCGGTAGTCCTTGCAATATTTCTTATATTTATACAGACAAAGAAAATTACCAAGCCGATTGCAGACATAAATTCCGCCGTGCTTGCGATTGCATCGGGGCGGTTTGACAGACGCTTGCCCGTAACAACAGCCGACGAAACAGGTCAGCTTGCGTCAAGCTTCAATTATATGGCGGAGTCGCTCGAAAAGCTCGATAATATGCGTGAAAGCTTTATTTCCGACGTATCGCACGAGCTTAGAACGCCTATGACCTCAATTTCAGGCTTTGTCGGTGGCATTTTGGACGGAACTATTCCCCCCGAAAAGCACAATGAATATCTTTCAATCGTATTGGAGGAGTCCAAGCGTCTTTCAAGAATGACCTCCGATATGCTTGAAATGTCAAAAATGAGCTCGTCGGAATATAAGCTTGATATGAAGAAATTCGACCTTTGCGAGGTTATACGCCTTGCAATCATCAACCTTGAAAATAAAATCGACAAAAAATCTCTTGAGCTTGATGTTTCCTTTGCACACGAGCAGATAAACGTGCTTGCCGACAAGGACTCAATTCTCAGAGTTATAATAAATCTTCTTGACAATGCGATTAAATTCAGCTATGATAATACAAAAATCACCGTTTCGGCTTGGTGCGACGTTTCGTCCGCTTATGTCAGTGTGGGTAATTTCGGTATTGGTATCGAGCAAAAGGATTTACCGCATATATTTGACAGATTTTACAAAACCGACAAATCACGGGGCAAGGATAAAACGGGTGCAGGACTTGGTCTTTCAATGGCGAAGAACATTATGAAGCTGCACAACAGCCGTATCTGGGCAGAAAGCACAAGTGCCAAGGAGGGCAGCGGTGTAAAGTACACCACCTTCACCTTCTCTCTGGAGCTTGCATAAGAAAGGGTATTTTATATGATTATTATTGCACACGCAAGCAGAAATTGGGGCATTGGCAAGGATAACGACCTGATGTTCCGTCTGCCCAAGGATATGAAATTTTTCAGAGAAACCACCTCGGGCGGGGTGGTTATAATGGGACGGCGTACTTTGGAGAGCTTTCCCAATCAAAAGCCTCTCCCGAACAGAGTGAATATTGTGATTTCAAGAAATCCCGACTTTGCACCCGAGGGTGTAACCGTCGCACACAGTGTTGAAGAAGCTCGGGAAATTGCAAAGACTTATACCGACAAAAAGATTTTTGTAATCGGCGGTGCGGCAATTTACAAGGCTATGCTTCCCTACTGCGACACCGCTTTGATAACCAAGGTTTTTGAGGACGCTGACGCTGACAGCTTTATCCTTGATTTTGACAACGCACCCGATTGGGAGCTTGTAAGTCAATCAGACGATATAGACGATAACGGACATACAATTCGTTTTACCGAGTATCGCAGAAAATAGGAGGAAATTATTATGAATATGGATTTTGCAGTAAAACTGCCTATACCTATGGAGGTGAAGAAACAGTATCCTCTGACCGACGAGCTTGCAAAGGTTGTTGAGTCAAGAAATGCTGAAATTACCGATGTGTTCACAGGCAAATCGGACAAGTTTGTGCTTGTAATCGGTCCCTGTTCTGCGGATAATGACGAGAGTGTGCTTGATTATATTCACAGACTTCGTGTAATTCAGGACAAGGTGAGCGATAAGATTTTAATTATACCGAGAATTTACACCAACAAGCCCCGTACCACAGGTGACGGCTACAAGGGTATGCTTCACCAGCCCGACCCAAACGAAGAGCCTGATATGCTCAAGGGTATTGTTGCTATCAGACATCTGCATATGCAGGCACTCAAGGATACAGGCTTTACCTGTGCAGACGAGATGCTCTACCCCGAAAATCACAGATACCTCAACGATATTTTAGGTTACGTTGCAGTCGGCGCACGCTCGGTAGAAAATCAGCAGCACCGTCTGACCGCAAGCGGTCTGAAAATCCCTGTTGGTATGAAAAACCCGACCAGCGGTGACATTTCGGTTATGATGAACTCAATCACCGCCGCACAGCATTCACATACCTTTATTTACCGTGGCTGGGAGGCTCGTTCACACGGAAACCCGACCGCACACGCAATTTTGAGAGGTTATGTGAACAAGCACGGTCAGTCAATGCCGAACTATCACTACGAGGATTTGCTGCACCTGCACGAGGCATATGCCGCAACAGATTAGGCAAACCCTGCTGTTATTATTGATACAAACCACGCAAACTCGGGCAAGAAATACCTTGAACAGCCGAGAATTGCAAAAGAGGTACTGCATAGTATGCGTCACAACAGCGATATCCGCAATATGGTCAAGGGTCTTATGATTGAAAGCTATATTGAGGACGGCGC
>JAFULX010000053.1 GCA_017483065.1 Clostridia bacterium
AAACACTACCTTCGAGAAAAAAATATCAGCGTAAGAATTTAAATATGTATAAATTTGATTTGTAGGTGGCATAATTACAGTATAGCGGTACGCCCCGAATGTATCGCTATCATATACCCTTTTATCATATATACCACCACCCGGAAAGCTTGCGGCAATTTTGCTTTTTGAGATAAAAAGCAAAGCTGCCGCGCTTTCTTTTTTGGTATTTTGAAAAAAAGTCTTTACTTTATCGCACTAATGTGGTAGAATGATAAAGTACTAAAAATATACTACTTGAAGAAAGGGTAGGGAATTATTATGAAAAAGTTTTTGGCATTATTGATGGCGGCAGCTCTTAGCTGCACTATGATGGCAGGCTGCGGCGAGCAGGCGTCCGACGTTGATGGCGATGTTGCTGCTGTTGACACATCTTTGGAGGATATCAAGGAAAAGGGTTATTTTGTGCTCGGACTTGACGCAACGTTTGCACCGATGGGCTTCACTGACGAAAACGGCGAGATTGTTGGCTTTGACATTGACCTTGCAAAGGCAGCTGCTGAAAAGCTCGGTGTAGAGGTTAAGCTTCAGCCTATCGACTGGGACGCAAAGTCAATGGAGCTTTCCTCGGGTAACATTGACGTTATCTGGAACGGCTTCTCAATCACAGAGGAACGTAAAAAGGAAGTTCTTTTCACAGACCCGTACCTCACAACAGGACAGGTTATCGTAGTTCCTGCTGACTCCGATATCAAGGCAAAGGCTGACCTTGCAGGTAAGACCGTTGCACTTCAGGACGGCAGCACGAGCGAGGACGCACTCAAGGCTGACACTGCAACCTATGAGTCAATCGGTGAAGAAAACATCTCCAAGTTCAAGGAGAACACACTCGTTCTTATGGAGGTTGAAACAGGCAGAGCGGACGCCGCTGTTATCGACGAAATCTTCGTAAGATACTACCTCGCAAAAGAGGGTATGACCGATAAGTTCACTGTTCTTGACGAACAGCTTTCACCCGAGGATTACGGTGTAGGCGGCAGACTTGAAGATGTAAGCTTTATGACAGCTCTTAACGACGCTATCAATGCTTGTATCGACGAGGGTATTGCATCTGAAATTTCAAACGAGTGGTTTGGTGCGGATAAGTACGCAAAATAATTTGATTTAAAACACTGAAAAACCGCTGTGCTCGAAGGAAAGCGAGGGCAGCGGTTCTTTTGGCGAAAGGATTGTAGTGATGGATTACGAATACATAATCGGGCTTATACCGCAGATTGTAAAGGGTATGGACGAAACGCTGAATATTTTTTGGATGACCTTGGTGTTGTCCCTGCCCTTGGGACTTTTGCTCGCACTCGGCAGAATATCACGCTTTAAGCCGCTTTCGTGGCTTGTGGGCTTGTATCTTCTTATTTTCAGAGGTACACCATTGATGCTGCAAATGTTCTTTATATATTTCGGATTACCTTTCATAAAAATAATCAATCCGTTCACGGGTGAGCTTATAAGACTTGCTCTCGACAGATTTCCTGCCGCACTTCTGGCGTTCGTGCTTAATTATGCGGCATACTTTGCCGAAATTTTCCGAGGCGGGATTATAAGCGTGCAAAAGGGACAGTACGAGGCGTCAAAGGCATTGGGACTTAACTCATACCAGACAATGTCGCTTGTGGTCATTCCGCAGATGCTTCGTTCCATCGTACCGCCCGTTGCCAATGAGGCAATCGTGCTTGTAAAGGATACGGCACTTGTTTCTTCGATTGCGATAATCGACATATTAAAGCGTGCACAGCAGATTGTAAGCCGTGATATGAATGTTATGGCATTTGCGGTAGTGGCGGTATTCTATCTGATTTTCAGCTATGTTCTTACCAAGCTGTTTGAATTTGCCGAAAAACGTCTTTCCATTTCAACAAAAAACTAATCGGTGCTTTGCGCCGATTTTTTTGTAAAAAATTTCTAAATACCACTTGCAAAACCATACAGAATAGTGTATAATAAATATATGTTATTTATGAGCAGGTCATAAAAACAAATAATAAGTCATAAATTGTGTAATATGGCGGAACGGAGGGTTGTCGATGGGCAGAGCGGAAAAGAAACGTGCAAGACAGGAAAGGCTTGTGCGTGAGATTGGGAAAAATCCGTTTTTGAAGGACGAGGAGCTTGCGAAAAAGCTTAAGGTCAGCGTTGCGACAATCCGACTTGACCGTACAGAGCTGGGCATTCGGGAATACCGTGAGAGGATAAGGGACGTTGCGGAGCATAGTGCCGACGGAACAGGCGATTGCGGCGAGGTGCTTGACTTTAATCTCTTCCACGACGGAATTTCTATTCTGAATACGCTCGATGCGGCGGTTTTTGAGGACAGCACCGTTGTTAAAGGGCAGGCAATGTACGCATATGCCGAAAATCTGGCATTGTCGGTTATAAATGCAAAATCGGCACTCATTCGTGTCGCTAATATAAAATACCTCAGGGAGGTAAACCGAGGTGACCGTCTGGTGGCAAAGTATGAGGTTATGAGAGTTAAAAACAGTGAATATGTTGTATGGGTGCGGATAAAAAAGGATATGTCCGAGATGTTCCGTGCCAAATTCAATCTCTCGGTGACCGATGAAAGGGAAATATAATGAGAATAATTGTTGATGCAATGGGCGGCGATAACGCACCGCAGGCGGTTTGCGAGGCGGTTGCGAAAACCGTCGGTACGCTCGGTGCAGACATAGTCCTTGTCGGACGTGAAGTTGAAATCAGAGCGGAGCTTGAAAAGTACGGCTCGCCTGACGGTATAACTGTGGTTAATGCCGACGAGGTTATCCAAAACTGCGAGGAGCCTGTCAAGGCGGTCAAAACACGGAAAAATTCGTCGCTTGTGGTTGCGGCAAAAATGCTTTCGGACGGCGAGGGTGACGCACTTTTATCCTGCGGCTCAACGGGAGCACTTTTGGCGGCGGGACTCCTGATAGTAGGCAGAATAAAGGGTGTGAAAAGACCTGCACTCGCAACGCTGCTGCCGAGCGAAAAAGGTCCCGTTATGCTGATAGACTCGGGAGCAAATACCAACTGCAAGGCGGAAAATCTGGTACAGTTTGCACATATGGGCGATATTTATATGCGTGATTTGCAGGGTGTGAAATCTCCAAGAATAGGAATTATGTCCAACGGCGAGGAGGAGGAAAAGGGCAGTACGCTCGTAAAGGATACGCACAGCCTGCTGAAAAACGAAAAGCTTAATTTTATCGGCAATATCGAGGGCAGAGATGTTATGGAGGGTAATGCCGATGTGATAGTAACCGACGGCTTTACGGGCAACGTGATACTAAAAACCGTTGAGGGTATGGGCTCTGTTATGGGCAGAATGGTTAAAGGGATTTTTATGAAAAATCTGCTGACAAAGCTCGGTGCGGCATTTGCTATGAGCGGTGTCAACGATTTCAAAAGACGAATGGACTACCGTGAATACGGCGGTGCGCCGTTCCTCGGTGTGAAAAAGCCGCTTATCAAGGGTCACGGCTCGTCCGATGCCAAGGCGGTTTCGGCGGCACTGTGGCAGGCGAAAAGGTTTGCCGAAATAGATTTTGCAACAACATTTGAAAGTAAAATACAAGCTGAAAGGAATTTGGAAGATGAGTAAGATTGTTGGAATGGGTTTTTACGCACCCGAAAAGGTGTATGACAATGCGTATATGGAGAGCATTGTCGAAACAAATGACGAGTGGATTACCCAGAGAACGGGTATCAAGGAACGTCGTATTGCGGCGGACGATGAGTACACCTCCGACCTTGCAACGGTGGCGGCAAGACGTGCTTTGGAGGACGCAGGTATGAGTGCCGAGGAGCTTGACCTGATAATTCTCACCACCGTAACACCTGATTATTTCACTCCTGCCACCGCTTGCGTGGTTCAGAAAAATATCGGTGCGGTAAATGCGGCGGCGTTTGATTTGAATGCGGCTTGCTCGGGCTTTGCGACAGCTATGACAGTTGCAGACCAGTTCCTCTCAAACGGTACTTATAAAAATGTTCTTGTGATTAGTGCGGACGCACTTTCCAAGGCGACCGACTATAATGACAGAGGTACCTGCATACTCTTCGGCGACGGTGCGGGTGCGGTTATTTTCAGTAGTGAAAAGGGCGGAGTTTTAAGCTCGTGGATAGGTGCTAAAGGCGACGGCGGCGACAAGCTTACAAGCCTTGCCTACCGTGAGGACGCCGAGGAAACCGAAAAGAGAATTTCTCACAATAAGAATACTATTTGGATGGCAGGCAGCGAGGTTATGAAATTTGCCGTTAAGATTATGGCAGAGGCGGCAGATAAGGTGGTTGCCGACGCAGGTCTTACGTGGGACGATATTGATATCGTTATCCCTCATCAGGCAAATGTCAGAATAGTTGACAGTGCCGCAAAGCGTATCGGTATTGATACCGACAAAATGTTCATAAACCTTGATCGTTACGGAAATACCTCGGGTGCATCAATTCCCATCGCCCTCTGCGAAGCACGTGACGCAGGCAGACTTAAAAAGGGTGACAAAGCCGTTTTGGTCGGCTTTGGAGGAGGACTCACGTGGGCAGCTGCCGTAATAGAATACTAATCTGAGAAAAATATGAGGCACCTACGGAACTCCCGACAGCTCGCAGTACATATGTACGGCGTCGCTGTCCTGTCGTCCCGTATGTACTCACATATTTTCCTCAGCAAAATTTATCTAGGCCGTGGTGTGTTAAAATGTGTTAAAAGTTGAAAGTATTCTAAGGAGTAAATGGAAATGAAAACAAGAATTACAGATTTATTAGGTATAGAATATCCCGTCATTCAGGGAGGAATGGCTTGGGTTGCAACAGCGGAGCTTGCGGCGGCGGTATCCAATGCGGGCGGTCTGGGACTTATTGCAGCAGGCGGTGCACCTGCCGATGTTGTACGTGAGCAGATAAAAAAGGCAAGAACGCTTACCGACAAGCCGTTTGGCGTAAATGTTATGATGATGTCGCCCTTTGCGGAGGATATTATGAATATGCTTCTGGAGGAAAAGCCGGCTGTTGTCGCAACAGGTGCAGGCAATCCTGCAAAATATATCCCTGCACTTAAAGAGGCAGGAATTAAGGTAATCCCCGTAGTTGCAAGCGTAGCGGTTGCAATGAAAATGGAGAGGTCGGGAGCTGACGCAATCGTTGCGGAGGGAACTGAGGCAGGCGGTCATATCGGTGAAATCACCACAATGGCACTTGTACCGCAGATTGCAGACGCAGTATCAATCCCCGTAATCGCCGCAGGCGGTATTGCCGATTCAAGAGGAACTCTTGCGGCATTTGCACTCGGTGCGGAGGGCATTCAGGTAGGCACACGCTTTATCTGCTCCGAGGAATGTATCGCACACCCGAATTATAAAGAGGCAGTGCTGAAGGCAAAGGATAGGGACGCTGTTGTTACAGGACGTTCAGGCGGTGCACCTGTGCGTGCACTTAAAAACAAGCTCACCAAAGAATATGAGCGTTTGGAAAAGAGCGGTGCTCCGTTTGAGGAAATCGAGGCACTCGGCGTTGGCGGACTTCGCCGTGCATTTGCCGAAGGCGATGTTGAAATGGGTTCTTTGATGGCAGGTCAGTCTGCTGCAATGGTTAAGAAAATTGAGCCGTGTGCGGATATTATCCGTGATTTGTTTGCGGATATTGATGCTATGGCAAAAAATATAGTCGGAAAAATCGGTTAAACAGCGATTATTTTGCACAGAAAGGAACGATATTATGGGCAAGCTTGCATTTGTTTTTGCGGGACAGGGAGCACAGGCTGTCGGAATGGGCAGAGAGCTGTGCGAGAAATTCAAGGTCGCAGACGATATTTATAATGAAGCAACCGAGGCACTCGGCTTTGACGTTAAGGAAATGATTTTCAACGGCACTGCCGAAACACTTATGATTACCGAAAACACACAGCCGACAATTGTTACGATGAGTGCGGCGGCTTTGGCGGTATTGACCGAAAAGGGTATAAAGCCTGATGTTGTTGCAGGGCTAAGCCTTGGCGAGTACACCGCACATATTGCGTCAGGCTCTCTCAAATTTGCCGACGCTGTACGTCTGGTCAAAAAAAGAGGTAAATATATGCAGGAGGAGGTTCCCGAGGGAGTAGGCTCAATGGCGGCTATAATAGCACTCGGTGCAGATGAGGTAAAAGCTGCTTGTGAGGAGGCGTCCGCAGTGGGAATTTGCGAGCCTGCAAACTTCAACTGCCCCGGTCAGATAGTAGTATCGGGCGAAAAAGCGGCGGTTGAGAAATGCTGTGAAATCTGCAAGGAAAAGGGTGCAAAAAGAGCGTTGCCGCTTGCAGTTTCAGCACCGTTCCATTGCTCAATGCTCAAAGGTGCGGGCGAAAAGCTCTCAAAGGAGCTTGAAAACGTACAAGTCGGAGAGATGTCAATACCTGTTGTAACGAATGTAACTGCTGATTATGTGGCGTCGTCCGACGATATCAAGCCGCTTCTGGTAAAACAGGTTTCAAGCTCGGTGCTCTGGGAGGACAGTATCAGAAAGATGCTCGCTGACGGAGTTGACACTTTCGTTGAGGTCGGACCCGGTAAGGCACTTTCAGGCTTTATCAAGAAGATTGACAAGGAAATAGCGGTATATAACGTAGAGGATATGGCGTCGCTTGAAAAAACTCTTGCGGCACTTTCGGAAAGGGAATGATTTAATATGTTAAAGGGTAAAACAGCAATAGTAACAGGCTCGGCAAGAGGAATAGGCAAGGCGATTGCACTAAAGCTCGCAGGCGAGGGCGCAAATATCGTTGTAAACGATATTCCGGGCAGTGAAACAGCAGAGGAAACAGCAGCCGAAATCCGTGCACTCGGCGTTGGTGCGATT
>JAFULX010000054.1 GCA_017483065.1 Clostridia bacterium
ATTATCTTTGCGGCACTGTGCTTTGTAAGCTCGCCCTCGGTCATACAGAAGCAGTCTTTGCCAGCTTTTTTTATCATATCGACAGCCGCCTCAGCGGTCATTACAGCACGTGGATTAAACCGTCCGAGCGTACCCTCTGCAATGCCGAGCTTTTTCGCTGTACCGACAGCCTCCCAAAAGTAGTCGGTAGGGTAGACGTCGGAGAAATTGTCACGTTCATATGCCGCAAGTCCGAGTGCATTTATCAAAAGCACCGTAAAATCTGCACGGCTGATAATTTCGTCATCGGACGGAATAGTTGCGTTTACACAAGCCGCCGCCCATTCCGCAAGAGCATTTTCCGAGAAGCTGCCCGTTATATAGGACAGTGCATATTGTGACGGATTGGTCTGTCCAGCGTGAACGGTGAAATTATAAAGCCGTTTCGGCTGCGGTCTTGCATACGGTACAGCGGCAACGCTCAAATCCTTCCATACTGCGGAATAAATTTCGATACGGTCGCCTGTTAAGAGAATGATATCCGCAATACCGTCGCCGATAAGGTCCGCCCATACGATTTTGTCCTCGTATGCAAAGGTATAGACAGGATTAAGCTCGCTGTCGCATAAAGTAGCAGGCGAGGAGCTGTTATAGCAAAGGAGCATATCCCTGCCGCTTTTGTCGATATTATGTACGGTGCTGATACGGCTTGAGCGTGTATCGGCTGATGCGAGAAAGCTGCCATTACAGTCGAGCATAGCCAAGCCTTCTCCTGCAAGACAAACCTGAGCACCGTGAAGGGAGGGCAGAATGTTCCCGATTGCGGCATCGGAGCAGGGTACATCGGTCTGCCACAGCACCTCGCCGTCAGTGGTGAGCATAGTGAGCCTGTCGCCCAAAACGGCGATTGTCCTATTGTCCTCGCCCTGCTGATAAAGGTCGCCGACCCAAATATATCTTGCGTGACCGCTTGTTTCGGGGATAGTCCACAGAACCTCACCCTCGCCGCCGAGAACGCTGTAACCGCAGATAAGCTCGTCACGTCCGTCGCCGTTTATATCATATGGCCACGGAAAATGCCCGATATTCCCCTTGTACGTCCACATCACATTGAAATTTGAGTCCATTGCCCATAATTGGTGGAAACGGTTTTTGAGGATAATATTCTGCGGATACCCCTTGCCCTCGAGGTCTGCAATTATGATTGCATCGTGTGCGTCGGGGGCAGGGAGCGGATATTTCTTCTTCGGAGTGCCGTTCATACCGTCAAGAACAATAAGCTCGCCGTCTGCAATATACAAAAGCTCATTGTTGCCGTCATTGTCGATATCAAAAATCTGGGACGGCAGCTCGCAGTCGGTACTGAAATCGGTTTCAAGGTCGGGAGTGCCTACCTGCCAGAGTATTTCGCCCTCTAAGTTGAATGCGGTTGCACATTTTACCGAATGTGGAAAATACCGCTCGTCAAAGCCGCTGTCGGGCTGCAAAAGTACGATTTCAAGTCTGCCGTCACCGTTTATGTCGCCAAGGCGCAAATGGCAGCCTTTACCGCAGACGCTTACGTCTATGCGGTTTAAAAGCTGTAGCTGTGTCATTCGTGTTTCCTCCTTGAGAGTAAATTATTCCACCGTTACCGATTTTGCAAGGTTTCGGGGTTTATCTATATCCAAGCCTTTAAGGCTTGCCGTGTAATAGCTGAAAAGCTGGAGCGGTATGACCGCAAGCGACGGTGCAAGCACCTCGTCTGTGTCGGGTATTCTGATAATATGGTCGCAAAAGCTTGCCTCTGACCGTTCGCTCTCGCATATCACCGCTACTATTATACCGCCTCGGGATTTTACCTCTTCGGCATTGCTTGCCGTTTTCGCAAAAAGACGTTTGCCCGTCATCACCGCAACCGTTGGAGTGCCGTTTTCAATCAGCGAAATTGTGCCGTGCTTCAGCTCGCCTGCCGCATATGCCTCCGAATGAATGTATGAAATTTCCTTCAGTTTCAGAGAGCCTTCAAGGCTTACTGCGTAGTCGGTGTTTCTGCCGATAAAAAATATGCTTTCCGAGGAATAGAATTTTGACGCAAGATACTGAACATATTCCTTGTTCTTGAGTATTTCGCCTATTTTTTCGGGTAGTTTTTCTATTTCGTCCACAAGCTCTGAGTAACGCTCGCCGCTTATTCTGCCGAGCTTTTCTGCCATATCTGCGGCAAGAAGATACAAGAGTGCAAGCTGTGTCGAATATGCCTTGGTGGTTGCAACCGCTATCTCGGGACCTGCGTGCGTGTACAGTATGCTGTCCGCCTCGAGTGCTATCGTACTGCCGACTACATTTACGATTGCAAGAGTTTTCGCACCTCGTGCCTTTGCTTCACGCAAGGCGGCAAGTGTGTCTGCGGTTTCGCCCGACTGGCTGATTACGATTACTAAATCACCCTCGTTGATTATCGGATTTCTGTAACGAAATTCCGAGGCAACGTCCACCTCCACCGATATACGGCAAAGCTGTTCGATGACGTATTTGCCTACAATTCCTGCGTGATATGCACTACCGCAGGCGGCTATGTGAATTTTGCCGACCTTTTCAAGTTCTCGGGCGGTGAGATTGAAGCCGTCAAGCGTGATTTTGCCGTCCTTTATGCGTGGTGATACGGTATCGGCAACCGCTTTCGGCTGTTCCTCGATTTCCTTCATCATAAAATGCTCGTATCCGCCCTTTTCGGCAGCGGAAATATCCCATTCGATAAAGGTATGCTCCTTTTTGATTTCCTCGCAGTCGGTATTATAAAAGCTGATGCCGTCCGTCCCGACAAGTGCAATTTCGCCGTCATTAAGATAGTAAACGCTTCTTGTATAGGGCAAAATTGCGGTCACGTCGGAGGCAATAAAGCTCTCGTCCTCACCGTCAGCACAAATCAGCGGACTTGACTTTCTTACCGCAACAAAGCGGTCGGGAAAATCCTCGCAAAGCACGCCAAGTGCATAAGAGCCTTCAAGACGGTGCATTACCTTGACAGTAGCCTCAATGAGGTTTCCGCTGTAATAATACTCAAAAAGGTGCGAAATCACCTCGGTGTCCGTTTCCGAGCGGAAGGAAAAGCCCTTTGCCTCAAGCTTTCTGCGAAGGGGCAGATAGTTCTCTATAATGCCGTTATGCACAACCGCAAAGTTGCCGTCCTGCGAGGTGTGCGGATGTGAATTTATGTCCGACGGCTCGCCGTGGGTCGCCCAGCGTGTATGCCCGATGCCCATAAAGCCGTACGGCGTTTTGCCGCCGTCGGTTGCATTATACAGGTTACTGAGCCGTCCTTTCGTCTTTTGTACATTGATACCGCCGTCTGCCCAGACCGCAAGACCTGCGGAGTCGTAGCCTCTGTATTCCAATTTGGAAAGTCCGTCCAAAAGTATCGGAGCGGCAGGACGTCTGCCAACATATCCGACTATACCGCACATATTTTTATCCTCCTTCAGTTATGTAAAGAAAGCAAAAAATACTACATCATATATTGTATTTCAAATTCACAAAAATATCAAGGGTTTTTAAAAAATATCATTGTTTTTATCGGGAAATGTTGGTATAATGTAAACATAGGAAACATTGAAGGGATTTTGTATAATGGAGAAAAAATCGTACAAGGTACTTGAATTTGATAAAATACTTGCAAGACTTGCCTCCTATACAGACAGCGAGGAGGTCGGGGAACGGATTAAGACGCTTGAGCCGTTTACCGTGCTTGCAGATGCACAAAAAGCACAGCGTGAAACCACCGAGGCTGTTTCAACTGTCTTAAAGCTCGGAAATCCTGCGGTCAGCCTTGCAATCAAAAATAATACAGGCAGTATAAAAAGAGCCGAGAGCGGCGGTGTGCTTAATATCGGTGAGCTTCTGGCGATTGCGAGAACGCTTTATGTTGCAAGACGTATGAAAAGCTACCTCGGCGAGGCGGCAGACGAATGTGGGATTTTGCACGGCTTCGGCAACTCGCTTGTACCTGACCGTGCATTGGAGGACAAAATCAGCTCGGCAATTTTATCCGAAACCGAGATTGCCGACGATGCCTCGTCCGAGCTTGCTGCAATCAGACGCAAAAAACGTAATTTGAATGCGAAAATTAAGGATACGCTTAATGAAATGGTGCGTTCAAACCACTATAAAAAGTTTTTGCAGGATCCGATTGTTACAATGCGTTCGGACAGATACGTTATCCCAGTGCGTGCTGAGTACCGTCAGGAGGTGCAGGGCATTGTACACGACAGCTCATCAAGCGGTGCAACGCTCTTTGTCGAGCCGATTGGAGTGGTTAATGCGAATAATGAGATACGTGAGCTTGA
>JAFULX010000055.1 GCA_017483065.1 Clostridia bacterium
AACGAAGAGAAGGCTAAGATTCTCTACGATTTCCTTGATAACAGCAAGATGTTCAAGGGTACAGTTGTTCCCGAGGACCGTTCTTTGATGAATGTACCGTTTGTTACAGGTAATGATGAGCTTGACGCTAAGTTTGTTGCAGAAGCTAAGGCAGCAGGTTTTGTTAACCTCAAGGGTCACAGGTCTGTTGGCGGTATGAGAGCAAGCATCTACAATGCAATGCCTGTTGAGGGTGTAGAAAAGCTTGTTGAATTTATGAAGAAATTTGAGGCTGAGAATTTATAAGGCTTGAAAGGGAAATACAAAATGTTTGATATACTAACTCTTAATAAAATAGCCGCTTGCGGCTTGGAGCAGCTTGATGCTGCAAAATATACAGTTACCGATGACGTTGCCGCAAATGCTGACGGTATTATCTTGCGTAGCTTTGCAATGCACGATATGGAGCTTCCTGAAAAGCTTCTCGCAGTTGCACGTGCAGGTGCAGGTACAAATAATATTCCTATTGATAAATGCACAGAAAAGGGTATTGTAGTATTCAATACTCCCGGTGCAAATGCAAATGCAGTTAAAGAGCTTGTGATTGCCGGAATGTTCCTTGCTTCCCGTGATGTCGTAGGCGGTATTGAGTGGGCTTCTGCTCTTACAGGCGATGATGTTGCAAAGCAGGTGGAAAAGGGCAAGTCAAGCTTTGCAGGCTGTGAAATTCAGGGTAAGACACTTGGTGTTATCGGTCTTGGTGCGATTGGTATTCTTGTCGCAAATGTAGCAAGACATCTTGGTATGCACGTTATAGGCTTTGATCCGTATCTCTCGGTAGATGCTGCGTGGAGACTTTCGAGTCATATAGAAAAGGCAAAGAGTGCTGATGATGTATATGCTAAATCGGATTACATCACAATCCACGTACCGTTTACACCCGACACAAAGCATATGATTAACAAGGAAACACTTGAAAAGATGAAGGACGGCGTTAAGCTTCTCAATTTCGCAAGAGGTGAGCTTGTTAATAATGATGATATCAAGGCAGCAATCGCAAACGGTAAGGTTTCCTCTTATGTTGTTGATTTCCCAAGTGCTGAAACGGTTAACCAGAAAGGTATTGTAGCAATTCCTCATCTTGGTGCTTCTACTGCTGAATCGGAGGATAACTGTGCTATGATGGCAGCTCAGGAGCTTGTTTCATACCTTGAAACAGGTGACATACTCAACTCTGTAAACTTCCCTAACTGTTCACTTCCGATGGGTGCTGAAGGCAGAATTTCTATTCTTCATAAGAATGTACCGAGTATGATTAGCCAGTTTACAAATATGTTTGCAGAAGCTGGTCTTAATATCTGCGATATGATAAACAAGAGCAAGAAGGATAATGCTTGCACTATCATCAATTCCGACCACGATATTCCCGCTGATTTTGCACACAAGATTGCAGATATCGACGGCGTATTGAGAGTAAGGATAATTAAATAATAGTTGAAACAAAAAAATGGCACATTCATAAGAATGTGTCATTTTTTATTAGTTTGAAAGTGCATCTATGAAAAATACTCTTCCGTCTGTACAGGATATCTCATAAATCGGCAGTACATTCGCTGTTTTATGAAAAACATTTGCTTCACCGATTGCATATCCGAGAGTAATGTCGGAAATTTCGATATTTGAAAATTCGGCATTGCCCGACGCATACTTTACTAACAAGCTCGGTACAGAATCAAGAGTTGACTGCGTGGAGGATACATCTGTTTTTGTAAACCAACAACCGCCTGCTGAAACAATACGCTCTCCTAACAACTCTACACTTACTCTTCTGTCAAAAAACAGCATATTACCGAGCTTTTCTGTAAATGTAACTGTAAAAAGTCCGTGTGCATCGTTTTTAACCTCAGCAGACGCTTTAGAGGTATCAATACCGAGTGCGGCAAGATACGCCCTTGATTTTTCTGTCGGAGTTTTCAGTTTGACGTCTGTTTCAATTCCGTCATTATATTTAATAGAAAAACTATCACCGTTAAATGTAATTGATGCAGTTTCGGTTGAATAGGTGTTGTCCAAAATAGAAAAATTTTCGCCAAGCACTTTTTTTGCAAATTCCGTATAGTCAGCAATGACATTTTCAACCGTAAAAATTCGCTTTGTTTCGATTTTTGTTGGTATAACCGATGCATCAACCGTAACTTTCCGTTCTTTTAAAAGCAGAACGGCATTATTAACCGTTTCGGGCAAAATGCGGGTGTTGTTAATTGCTGAACGTACAAGCATTGATGCCAGAAACAGATTAGTTAAAATCAGAAAAAAGATTAGAATAGATTTTGCTCTGCTCCAATTCATAACAGCACCTCCTATTCATTTATAACAATTTCCTTAACGGAAACGTGCCATTCGGGAATAAGCTCGCTTTGTGAGCCGTCATATTCATAAACTATTTCAAGACCGCTGATTTCAATTTCGTTTATCTGATTTTCAAAACGTGCAATTGCGTTATCTAATGCATAAATATAATCGTCAACCGAAACCATTTCGGCATTGGTTTCAAAGCTTCGCATCAGGTGGCGGTATGAGGTAATTCTGCCGTTTGTGACGGTAACGGTTACGCTATGTGAATTAGCATCGGACAGTCTTACAAGACTACCATTTGCGAGGTAATCAAGCGTGATTGTGATAGTATTTCCTGAAAGCTCTGACGCTGTTAGCTTTGATGTTAGCTGCATAGTACTGTCCGAGCCTGCTGCACGGTTAATCTTGTCGACAAAGCTTGCTATTGCTGCAACAGACTCGTGAACTGATACAGCAGTACCTTTTGAAAGTTGTATTCCCTCGTCCTTTGCCTGATACTCAATATATCCGTCGTTTGAAATCTTGAGCAGAGAATTATTTTCAACAAATACTATTGTTCCGTCAACCTCTGTATAACGTCTTAAGCCGTTCGGATTCATTGAAAAATGGGGAAGTATAGCAGAAATTGCCGTCTCTGCAATATTCCCGTTTTGAGAAACAAGAATTTGCTTTGCGGTTACAGTTTCCCGTTCAAAGCCCTCCGAATATATAGGAATCATTGGAGAAAGTACAGTTTTTTGTGTTTCAAATGCCTTATCGAACCCAAGGTCAAAAGCATAGTTTATGACGGGTGCGTATGTATCATCGTTGGTTATATGCAGATTTATTACAGAATTCAGTTCATCTGTCGATTCGGTTGTTCTGATTCTATAAACAGTTCCCGACAGTGAATCCTCTATATAAACATATCCGTCTGCGGAGATTACAATATTACGCAGTTGTGAAAAGCTTTGTGAAAAATCTCCCGCACCTGCACCTAAAAGGTAAGCAAACAAAGATGAATCGTAATCGGTCGGGTATCTAAGATATACCGATTTTGCTGTAAGAGCAGTACGGAAATAATCACTTGGCACAGAAACAAAATCCTGCGGCCGTGAAAAAGCATCGGTCAAAAAAGCGTTTGCAATTTCGAGCAGAGGTGCAAAATCATCATCAGCACTCCTGAGTGTATGACGAGATGTCTGATATCCTGTATTGATAATTATTAGCTCGGGAGATTCGAGCCTTGTTTCTGTAGGAGTTTTTCCGCTTATCCGTTGCTTGATGCTCCTGTATATTGATATCGGGATATTGCTCATATTAACAAAAAAATTATAGCCGTCACCCGACCATAATTTTTTCGTTGACAGTACTTGGCTGCCCAATATTAAATTCGTTATAACAAGAACAACAAGAACAACGCTTTTAATACGTTCCTTCATAAGGTTCCTTTCGCAATTAGCTTAAAAAGTTCTTTATTGTTACGGTCAGGCTCTTTAATCTGTCAATAGTACTTTTTTTGATTTTGTTAATGCTGATATTGACAACCTGTGAGCCGCTTGCATTTTCTGCATATACGATAAATGTATTAGCATCATCATTCAGGTCTACAACCGTGCTGTAAAGTCCGCTTGCACCGATTGCACGCTCGGGTGTTACAAGGTTGGCGGTATTGGAAACGCCTGCAAGCTTATAAATCTTGATTTTTGTACCCTGTGCACCTGTTGCAGAAATGGTATAAGTCTTATCAGATGTACTTGCCGAGAGTGATTCAGGACGCTTAATGGTTATAATATCCGTCCTTGTTCCTGCTGCGTTTGCAGGAATCGTATATCCGTAATCGGCATAGCATACAGAGGGAAGAAGTACCGTAAGCGAAAGCAACAGCGTTAAAATTGCTGTAAGTATTCTGTTTTTCATCATATCCCTCCTTATGTTAATTTCTGTTACAAATACATTATAGCATATAATTGTTACAAATCAATTACATAGCTGTTAAAATGTCACAACATTTACTGAAAATTTTTTCCTATGCTGTCGGAATGGTGATTGTAACCTCAGTTCCTTTGTCAATTTCACTTGAAATCGAAATTCTTCCGTCCATTTCTTCAACAATCTGCTTTGCGATAGCAAGACCGAGACCCGTACCGCCAGTATCTCTGGAACGAGCCTTATCAACACGGTAAAATCTCTCGAAAATTCGCGGAAGGTTTTCCTTTGGAATACCGATTCCGTTGTCAACAACCTTGATGTAGATATCGCTGTAAATTTTGCCTGAAAATACTTCGATTTTACCGCCCTCGGGTGTGTATTTTACAGCATTTGAAACAATGTTTATTATTACCTGTTCGATTTTATCCTTATTAGCATAAAAATCAGCAACAGGATTCATCTGGCGGTAGGTTATGGTTTGCTTCTTTTCTTTTGCTGAGATACTCATTCTCTCGATTATACCCTCAAGGAAGCTTTTCAGCTCAATCTTGTCGGGTGGTGCTGTGTCGGGACGTTTTTCGTCAAGGCGAGAGAGTGTAAGTAAATCCCGTACGATACGGGTCATTCTGTCAGCCTCTTGGGCAATAACACCCAAAAATCTATTTTGAACACCCACATCATCAAAGGGTGTATCCATCAGCGTTTCTGCATAAGATTTAACAGTAGTCAGCGGAGTTCTCAGCTCGTGCGATACGTTTGCGACAAATTCACGTCTTGAAAGCTCAAGCTTTTCCTGATTGGTTATATCGTGCAGTACAACGAGAACACCGTCAGGCTTGCTGTCCTTCATAATCGTTTCAAAGTTGAAGCGTATGTACTTACTGCCGAGCGAAACTATCTGTTCAAGCGGCTCCTCACGCTTAATATACAAAAGGTCTCCGATTCTAACGTCAATATCAAGCTCCTTAAACAATCTGTCAAAGCTTACACCGCCGATATAGCTTGCACCCAAAAGCTTCTGTGCTTCGGGATTTATATGTATAAGCTCACCCTGCGGATTAAAGGACAGTATTCCGTCTGTCATATTCTGAAGAATTGTTTCTACTTTATTCTTCTCGGTATTAACCTCATCAATTGTAGAAGACAGGGTAGAGGACATATACCGAAAGGTATTTGACAGTCTGCCGATTTCATCATCTGAATCGGAAATCGGAATATTCTCAAAATTTCCCGATGCAATACGCTCGGCACGCTTTGTAAGCGAGATAATCGGTGAAGTAATTGTACGGCTCAAAAGATACGCAAGAAGAATTGTTATTGCAAGTGCAACAAGCAGCGACTTTACCATAACATATATTACGTTTTGGGTAATACCGTTCAGCTCATTTTTTGTATCACGTACATATATAATATACTTATTTTCACCTTCACCAACGCTTACAGCATAGTCCATATACGGACGTTCAGAATTGACGGTATTACCTCTTGCACCTGTCATTGCGGTAATAATGTTATCACTCATATCAAGATTTTTGCTTAACTCGCTGTCCGAGCTTTTGATAACAGAAGCGTTGCTTGCGTCAAGGATACAGTAAAAACGGTATGTATCAATACCCAAAGGTCCGATATATGTGCTTATAACACGGTCGAGATTTTCAGCACCGTTATCCTGTGCGGCAGTTTTTGACATTTCACTGATAAAGCTGTCGGTAAAAACCTGTTCCATCATTGTTGAAAATTCATTATGGTAAAATGTGACGATGTTAGTTGTGAGAAAAGCACCCATAACAACAGTAACGGTAAGAATAAGCAGAACAAAGATGGCAACAATTTTATATTGTATGCTTTTAAACATTTCGCATTACGCCTTATTAAAGTAGTATCCGACGCCACGCTTGGTAACAATATATCGGGGCAGGCTCGGGTCGTCTTCGATTTTTTCTCTTAAACGGCGGACGGTAACGTCAACAGTACGAACATCGCCGTAATATTCATATCCCCAAACATTCTCCAAAAGATTTTCTCTTGAAAAAATCTTCTCAGGTTGCTGTGCAAGGAATTTCAAAAGCTCAAACTCACGCAGAGTGATATCAATAACCTTACCTCGCTTTTGCACCTCGTAGCGTTCAATGTTGATAACAAGCTCGCCTGATGTTATAGTGCTTGAGGGGTCCTGTGATGCCATAGACATATCAATTGACGTTCTGCGAAGGTTAGCTTTTACTCTTGCAGTAAGCTCTCTGATAGAAAACGGCTTTGTTATGTAGTCATCAGCACCAAGCTCAAGACCTAAAACCTTATCAACCTCTTCTTCACGTGCGGTAAGCATAATAATCGGTACATTGGATTTTTCTCTGACCTTTCTGCATACCTCGAAGCCGTCCATTCTCGGCAGCATTACATCGAGCAGTATAAGGTCGGGATTTCCGCTGATTGCATACTCCAATCCCGAAGCACCGTCGGTAGCCACAAGTATATTATAGCCTTCCTTTTCAAAATTAAATTTCAGTATATCAACAATATTAGGGTCGTCCTCGACGATAAGTACTGTTCTTTCTTCCATCGAAATTCAATCCTTTCATACATAATTATAAATATTATAACATATTAGTGTAAAAATTTCAATATCTAACCATAATTTTAAATAAAAAAAGATTTTTTGTCTTTTTAGTAGTTCTTTGAACTTGACAACGGGTGCCAAGTCAGATATAATATATAAGATATAATGCAATTATTATACGTAAGGGAGTATAGCATACAATGGAAAAATACGGAGTAAATGAAATCAGAGAGAAATTTTTAAGCTTTTTTGAAAGCAAGGGCTGTTTAAGACTTGACAGCTTTTCGCTCGTGCCGAAAAATGATGCGAGTCTGCTTTTGATAAATTCAGGTATGGCACCGATGAAGCCTTGGTTTACAGGTGCGGAAACACCGCCGAGAAAGAGGGTTGCAACCTGTCAGAAATGTATCAGAACGCCCGATATCGAAAATGTCGGCAAGACGGCTCGTCACGGTACATTCTTTGAGATGCTCGGTAATTTCTCATTCGGTGATTATTTCAAGAAAGAAGCTATTGCATGGGCATGGGAGTTCCTGACGAAGGAAATGGGTATTCCTGTTGAAGACCTCTGGATTACTGTATATGAGGAGGACGACGAGGCTAAGGATATCTGGATTAACGATATCGGCGTTGCACCCGAGCGTGTTGTGAAGATGGGCAAAAAGGATAATTTCTGGGAGCACGGTACCGGCCCTTGCGGTCCTTGTTCGGAAATTCACGTTGACCGTGGTGAAAAATCCGGCTGTGGCAAGCCTGATTGTAAGCTTGGCTGCGATTGTGACCGTTTTATGGAGGTGTGGAACCTCGTATTTACACAGTTTGACAAGGACGAGGACGGCAATTACAACAGACTTCCTAATCCTAATATCGATACAGGTATGGGACTTGAGCGTCTTGCAGCTGTTGTTCAGAATGTAAACAACCTGTTTGAGGTTGATACAGTTACTAATATTATGACAAAAATTTCCGAGTTTGCGGGAATTAAGTATCATGATGATGAAAACAAGGACATTTCTCTGCGTGTAATTACCGACCATATCAGAAGTACCGTTATGATGGTTTCTGACGGTGTTATTCCTTCAAACGAGGGCAGAGGCTATGTTTTAAGACGTCTTCTTCGTCGTGCCGCACGTCACGGAAAGCTTCTTAATGTAAAGGATTCCTTCCTTTACAAGGTGGCTGATACCGTAATTGATGAATCGGCACAAGGCTATCCCGAGCTTGCCGAAAAGAGAGATTATATTAAGAAGATAATTAAAATCGAGGAGGAGCGTTTTGCCGCAACGATAGATAACGGTCTTTCCATTCTTAATGAATATATCGAAAAGGCAAAGTCTGAAGGAAAGACATTGCTCGGCGGTAGTGAGGCGTTTAAGCTCAACGATACCTACGGCTTCCCGATTGACCTGACGCTCGAAATTTGTGCTGAAAAGGGACTTGAGGTTGACGTTGACGGCTACAAAACAGAGCTTGAAAAACAAAAGACAACCGCAAGAGCTGCACGTAAAGACGGCTCAAGCTGGGACGCTGATGAAAGCTTTGTATTCGATAACGCACAGGCTACAGTATTCGACGGCTATGACAAGCTTGAGCTTGAAGCAGAGGCAGTTGGAATTGCAGCAGAAGGTGAGGTATGTGCAGCAGCTGTTGCCGGTCAAAAGGGCATGCTTGTAACCGATAAAACTCCGTTTTATGCAGAAATGGGCGGTCAGTCGGGCGATATCGGCTCTGTATGGAAGAACGGCGAAAAGGTAGCAAAGGTACTTAATACAACCAAGAACGGCGATGGAATTTATCTGCACGAGGTTGAGATTACAGGTGATATTTCTTGTGGTGACAAGGTGGAAATGAAGGTTTGCAAAAAGAACAGAATGGCTGTTTCGAGAAACCATTCAGCAACTCATCTTCTCCACAAAGCATTAAAGGAAACTCTCGGCTCACACGTTGCACAGGCAGGCTCACTTGTTACTGCAAAGCACTTGAGATTTGACTTCTCACATTTTGAGGCTATGACACAGGCAGAGCTTTCAGAGGTTGAGGCTAAAGTAAATACTGCAATTTTGTCTGCAATGCCGATTACCGTACAGGAGCTTCCCATTGACGAGGCTAAAAAGCTCGGTGCAACAGCACAGTTTGGTGAAAAGTACGGCGACGTGGTAAGAGTAGTTACTATGGGCGATTATTCTGTTGAATTTTGCGGCGGTACACATCTTACCAATACAGCAGAAGCAGGACTTTTTAAGCTGATTTCAGAGGGCGGTGTTGCAGCAGGTACCAGACGTATTGAGGCTGTAACAGGCGAAGGCGTTTTGGAATATATTAAACAGAATGACGAATTGATTGCAAGAACCGCTGCCGCTCTTAAAACCAATCTACTCGGTGAGATCGACAAAAAGGCAGAGGCTATTGTAAACGAATCTAAGGAAACAGCAAGAAAATTAGAATCACTGAATGCAAAGCTTGCAGGCGGTAAAGCAGATGATGTAATGGCTAATGCCAAGGATATAAACGGTGTTAAGCTTGCGGTGGGCAGAGCTGATGGACTCTCTGTGCCCGATTTGAGAACTATGGGCGACAAGCTCAAGGAGTCGATGGACTGCGGTGTTGCTGTACTTGCTTCACTTACCGACGGTAAGCTGATGTTCCTTGCAACCGCAACAAAGAGTGCTGTCGAAAAGGGTGTTCACGCAGGAAATATTATCAAAGAGATAACAAAGCTCGCAGGCGGCTCAGGCGGCGGTAAGCCCGATATGGCACAGGGCGGCGGCAAAGACCCTGCAAAGGCTGACGAGGCACTTGCTGCTGTTGACGCTCTTGTTACTGCACAGGTTAAATAATGAACGGTATTATTCTGATAGATAAACCGCTCGGAAAAACCTCGCACGATATGGTTTATTTTGTAAGACGTCTGACAGGTATAAAAAAAGTCGGTCATACAGGTACATTAGACCCCGACGCAAGCGGTGTTCTTCCTGTTTGTATCGGCAGAGCAACAAAGGTATGCGATATGCTGACCGCATCCGACAAGAAGTACTGTGCAACGCTTGTTCTCGGCAAAACTACCGATACACAGGACGCATCAGGAAATGTTCTTACGGAACACGAGGTCAATGTAACCGAGGGTGATATAAAGAGAATAATCGGAGGATTTATAGGCGAAATCGAACAGATTCCGCCTATGTTTTCTGCCATAAAAAAGGACGGTAAAAAGCTTTACGAGCTTGCAAGAAAGGGTATAACGGTTGAACGTGAGCCACGAAAAGTTATAATACATTCGATAGATATACTCGAAATTGACCTTGAAAATAACACTGTCAGTATAGATGTACATTGCTCAAAGGGGACTTATATCCGCACACTCTGCGAGGATATCGGCTTAAAGCTTGGCTGCGGTGCGTATATGCAAACTCTTAGGCGTACAGAAAGCGGCGGTTTTTTAATTGATAAGTGCAAAACACTCGATGAACTGAAGGATATTGCGGATAAAGGTCAGCTTGATTCGGTAATAATACCTACCGACAGCGTGTTCGATTGTTATGAGAAGGTTGTCCTTGACGATTTTTTGTCAGCAAAGCTTAAAAACGGCATAAGAATAAGAAGAAACGGTCTTGTGACCGATGCACTGTATCGCATTTATGACAAAAAGGGCGAATTTCTTGCTGTGTCAAGATATAACGGTGCAGAAATTGTATTGGAAAAATCATTCTGGAGTTGAAAAGTACTTGAAGATATATTCTGATTTTGAAAAAATTGAATATGCTGTGCCCTGTATTGCTCTCGGAAATTTTGATGGAATGCATTTGGGACATCTCGAGGTGCTTTCCGCTGCTAAGGAACACGGCGAGAGCTTTGGTGCCCTACTGTTTGATGTTCATTCGGCAGAAATGCTCGGCGGCGGAGTAAAGGTTATCACATCTCTTGATGAAAAGCTGTCGGTTTTATCTGAAATCGGTGCAGATTTTGCTGTTATTGTAAGCTTTGACGAAAGCTTTAAAAATAAATCGTGCAGAGAATTTGCCGAGTATCTTGCAAAAATTGGTGTAAAAGCAGTTTCTGTTGGATATGATTACCGATGCGGAAAGGGTGCAAGTGCTGATTGCAATGAACTAAAGCTTGAGCTTGAAAAGCTTGGTCTTGAACTTATTATATCGTCTCCTGTTGAGGTTGATGGTATTGTTGTCAAGAGCAGCAGAATAAGAGGGCTGATTAGCTGCGGTGATATTTCCGCTGCAAACAGATTGCTGACAAGAGCATATTCTGTTTTCGGAAAAGTTACAACAGGAAAGCAAAACGGCAGGCTGATGGGATTTCCTACCGCGAATATCGAAGTGCCTGCAAACCGTCTTTTACCTAAAGACGGCGTTTACTATGGTGAATGTATGATAGATAAACGCTACAGAGTAATACTGAATGTAGGAAAAAATCCAACCTTTAATGCAGGAGTAAGAACGGTTGAGGCACATATAATTGGGTTTTCAGGCGATTTGTACGGCGAGGAATTGAGAATAGAATTATTTGAAAGAATACGGGATTGCAAACGCTTTAACTCTCCTGAAGAGCTTGCCAAGCAACTTGAGTCTGACAGAGAATATGCTTTAAACAGAGAACAGAGGTGACATAATGTATATAATTGCAGGTCTTGGAAATCCGGGACGTGAATATGAAATGACAAGACATAACATCGGCTTTCATTTCATAGACTATTTTGCGGATAAATATAAGGTAAAGGTATCAAAGCTTAAATATAAGGGTCTTTGGGGTGAAGCTAATATCGGCGGTGAAAAGGTTTTGCTTATAAAGCCTCAGACCTATATGAACCTCTCAGGTGAATGTATCGGTGAATTTTGCAGCTTTTTCAAAATTCCGCCGCAGAATGTCATTATAATAAGTGATGATGTAAGTCTTAACTGCGGTAATATCAGAATTCGCACAAAAGGCTCTGCAGGCGGTCATAATGGCTTGAAATCAATTATTCAGCACCTTTCCTCTGATGAATTTATGCGTGTAAAAATCGGTGTAGGCTCTTGTGAAGATAAGGGAATAGAGCTTGCAGATTATGTGCTGGGCAGATTTTCAAAGTCGGAAATTCCTGTGTTGGAGGATTCCATTATCCGTGCCGCAGCTGCGTGTGAGCTTATAATCTCAGGTAAGACCGATATGGCAATGAATAGGTATAACTCAAAAAATAAATAGGTGAATTTATATGAATTTGCTTAATATTCTGGACGGCTACAAGCCGTATGAACGTATTAAAAAGGAAATAACAGGAAAAAGAGGTGCTGTGTCAGTTTCAGGTATTGCTGAGGCTGCACAGGTACAGCTTATTGGCGCACTGTCTGAAAAGAGAAGTACGCTTATTGTCGTGTACAGCGAAAATGAAGCGGAAACTTTGGTGAAGGAGCTTTCACTTTATACCGATAAAGCCTGTCTTTTTCCTGATAAAGAGTACGTATTTTATAATATAGATGCGAAAAACCGTTCAAGAGAGCTTGAAAGATTGTCTGCACTTAATAAACTCAGAAACGGAGCTGTTGCAGTTGCGTCTGTTTCTGCGTGTCTTAGCTATACGCTGCCTTGCAAGCGGTTTTCCGAGCTTGTTCTTGATGTTAAAACAGGAGATGTGTTTGATACTGATGAGCTTGTACAAAAGCTTATTGATAT
>JAFULX010000056.1 GCA_017483065.1 Clostridia bacterium
CGATGAATGCGAATTTCGGTATTATCGAGGGACTTGATAAGCGTGTGAAAAATAAGGTGGAACGGTACAGAATGATTGCCGAGCGGTCATTGGAGCTTTTGAAATCGAAACTTGGAGGGACGGATACAAATGAAGAATAAGGCTTTGATAGGAGTATTTGCAGCGGTCATAGCGGCAATTGCCCTGATAATAGTGCTTGTTGCAACGGGCGGAAATACCGCAGAGGAAGCTCAGGATAACGTTGAAACAAATATGACGGAAACGGCTTTGCCTGATGTCGAGGCGGAAATGCCTGCCGAAACACCCGAGACGGAAAAGGAAGAGGAGAGCAAGCCTTCCGAGCCGACACCTGATGCGGATAATACTGCGTCGGAGGAAAAGGTTTACACACCGACCTTTATGTACTTTGTATCCACAGCTGACGCAAGCTATGAGGCGGCAACCAAGGTGGTTGACGAGCTGAAAAAGGAGTATGACGGTAAGGTTACCTTTGATATCAAGGATGTTGACAAAGACCCGAAGCTTTTGGAGAACTTTGCACTTGTAAACGGGAATATTCCGACACTTATTATGCTCAACACCAAAAACGAAATCAGCAACATTTTACTGAAAAATTCCGATAAAGAACAGTTATCGTCAGCTATTGAGCAAGCGTTGAAGTAGAACAGAAAAAGAGCTGTAGCTTTTGCTACAGCTCTTTATATATGCTCAAATTATCTTGCAGCCTTTGCCTTTTCAACCAAAGCGGTGAATGCAGCGGGGTCAGCGATAGCGATTTCAGAAAGCATCTTTCTGTTCATCTCAACGCCTGCCTTTTTAAGACCGTTCATAAATGTTGAATAGTTCATACCATTCATCTTTGCAGCTGCGGAAATTCTTGCAATCCACATTCTGCGGAAATCTCTTTTTCTGCGTTTTCTGCCGATGTAAGCGTTCTGCATTGAACGCATAACAGCCTGATTAGCAACACGGTAGAGCTTTGACTCGCCGCCACGGAAACCCTTAGCAAGCTTCAAAATCTTCTTGTGCTTTTTTCTTGTATTTAATGCGCCGTTAACTCTTGCCATTTGTATTTACCTCTCTTTCAATCTTACTTGTAAGGAATGAGCTTCTTGATTACCGAAGCATTAGCAGCAGAGCAATAAGCCTGCTTTCTCAAGTGTCTTTTTCTCTTTGTAGACTTCTTGTTCAAGATGTGACGGCGGAATGCCTTGTTCATCTTTACCTTACCCTTTTTAGTAAGATTAAATCTCTTAGCTGCGCCTCTGTGTGTCTTTATTTTAGGCATAACAGTTCTCTCCTTCCAAATTTTAGCTTAATGTGTTTCGGGGTGCAAGGAACATAGTCATATTTCTGCCCTCGAGCTTTGCGGGACGCTCAACCGAGCCCTCATCGCCGCAGCTCTCGGCAAATCTTTTGAGAAGTGCCTCGCCAATCTCGGAATGTGTCAACTCCCTGCCGCGGAAACGAACACAAACCTTGACCTTATCTCCGCCCTTTAAAAATCTCTTGGCGTGATTGCATTTGGTGTTGAAGTCGTTGGTATCAATCGAGGGTGAAAGCTGTACCTCTTTGATATTAACAACCTTCTGGTTCTTGCGGTTTTGTTTCTCTCGCTTCTGAAGCTCGAACTTGTATTTGCCGTAATCCATAATCTTGCATACGGGCGGCTTTGCCGTCGGGGCAATGTTTACAAGATCCAAGCCCTTAGACTCTGCAAGTGCAAGTGCGTCTTTTGAGGACATAACACCCAGCTGCTCGCCGTCGGCGGAAACTACACGAACTTCCTTCTCACGGATTTCATCGTTGATTTGCAAATCCTTGTTAGCTATGACTCTTCACTCCTTTTACTATGCTTATGCATCAAAAAAACGGAAGCACAAAGCATCCGCATATATAAACACCAAGCCGCACCCATTGCGTCTTAGTGGTTATTTACCGCAAAACCTTCGTCGTACGGTGAGAGCGGACAGCTCTGCTTGTTTTGACTAAGACATTATATCAGCATTATTTTACTTTGTCAAGTGTTTTTTTGAAATTTCTAGGAAAAATATATACGAAGGACGAATATATCATTTTCAAAAATAAATAAAATGTAGTAAAAAGCAGGTTTTATATTCTGCAAAATCATCAAAATTGTTGATTTTGACATAAATTTTGAGAAAATTGCTCAAAATCATTGATTTTTTATAAGAAAGGTGATATTATGTATAGGAAAGTATATTTTGCAAATTCTTTTACAGACGGAGTGTCGGGAATGTTATTAAATTTCAGATTTTCAAATTACAGAAGCTTTCGTGATGAAACGGAATTTTCTATGGCTGCCGCACCAATCAGTGAACATAAATCCTCACTGTTTGAGGTGAACGGAGTAAATATTTTGCCGCTTGCGGGAATTTACGGTGCAAATGCGTCGGGTAAATCCTCGTTTTTCAAAGCGATTGAGTGTATGAAAAATGTGGTGCTTGGCAAGAACATACCTGCGGACAGCAATCTGCCCGAACCAATATCGTTTACAATGCCGTATCTGTTTTCGGGAACGGAAGAGGAGGTATTTTCCGAGCCATCCTGCTTTGAGGTTACAATCAGTATTATGGACTATGCGTACACATACGGCTATGAATGTGTAGACGATGAGCTGATATCCGAATGGCTTTATAAGCAGAAAATCAGCAAAAATCCTACCGTGCAGACTGTTATTTATAATATTGACTATCAAGATAACCTTATTGAATACGGAAAAATACCTGCGGTGCAAAAAAAGGAAATTGACTTTTGTTTTTCTATGAATACGGGAAAAAATCTGCTTTTGACAGACTTGGGAAAAAGAGGCAGAGATAGGGAAATCGACCGTGTATTCGATTGGTTTGGGTGTTCAATGGTGGCAACTGCGGAATCACCCGATTCGTGGCAGTATGCGTGCGAGCAGATTCTATGCTCCATTATGGAAAAGGAAATAGGCAATGAATGGTTTAAGCTTCGGGAGAAAACGCCCAAGGACGAGATTTTGCGTTTGATAAGAGAATTTGCCCCCGCCATTTCTGATATTGTAGTTGAGCGATTGCCCGTAACGAGCGAGAGGACGGAATATAAGCTGAAAACCGTTCACGAGGTGGACGGCAGAGAATATACAGTGCCTTTCGAGATTGAGTCTGACGGTACACGCAGAAATTTTGCACTAACCTTTTATCTGATTGGTACGCTTGCAAGCGGCTGTGCACTGTTTGTTGATGAGCTGGATTACAGACTGCACCCGTTGGTTCTCCGCAAAATTCTGAATATGTTCTATGATAAGGAAATCAATAAAATGGGAGCACAGCTGATTTTTTCGGCACATAACATTATAAACCTTGACAGCTCCGACCTGCGTCGTGACGAGGTGTGGTTTGTTGAAAAGAATGACCAATGCTCGTCAATGTATTCATTGTACGATTTCAATGACGAGGACGACAGAGTGAGAAACGATTTGGATTTCGGCAAGCACTATCTCTCGGGCAGATTCGGTGCTATACCTTTCAGAGAAGAGGTGTAGGCGATGGCTGACCAGCTCTTCAAAAGAAGAAAGAGTGCATTATTAAGAGAGAAGAATAAAATCCAGAAAAACCGTTCTCAAAGATGGCTTTTTGTGTGTGAAGGCTCCAAGACCGAGCCTAACTATATCAAAAGGCTGATAGAATACTATAACCAAAAATCGGACGAGGCGGACATTATCGTAACAGCTGAGGGTACGGGCAGAAATACCGTATCTCTTGTTGAAAGCGTGGACGATTTTCTGGATAAAACAGCGGAATACAGGCGAAATTCACTCATTCCGTATGAAAAAATATTTGTTCTGTTTGACAAAGACTCCTTCGGTGCGGAGAATTTCAACAGGGCGATTGCACTTTGCGAAAGCAAGGGTTACATACCGATATGGTCGAACGAGTGCTTCGAGCTGTGGTATTTGCTCCATTTTGAGTATTATCAGTGCGACAGCGGCAGACAGGTGTATTATGAGAAATTATCCGAGCGGCTCGGAGAAGAATATGATAAAGCGGACAATATCTTTGATAAAATTCACAGCGACGAGAGCATAAAGCGTGCTTATCACAACGCACGAAAGCTTATCGAAGAACAGGCGGACGAAGCGTCTGCGGCAAAGAAAATTCCGTGTACACAAATGCCTGTGCTTATTGATATGCTTGAGGAAAAGCTTAAAATTAAAATAGTATAAAAGCCTTTGATTATTCAAAGGCTTTTTATGTATTCGGAGGGGGATAAGCCCGTTTCACGCTTGAAAACCGAGCTGAAATAGTTCTGATTGCAAAAGCCGAGCATATGCGACACATCTCCGATTGACACACCCTTACCCAAAAGCTCCTTTGCACGCAGGATTTTTAAATTTAAGTAGTATTTATGCACCGAATATCCCGTATATTTATAGAAGAGATTTTTCAACTTTGAGCTGCTTGTACTGCAACGGAGAGCAAGCTCGTCTATCGTTAAAAATTCGTCCTCATTCTCTCTCATCTCTTTCAGAACGCTGGAAAACAGCCTTGAATCGGCATTTTTCAGCTTATCCAGACTCTTTTTTGTACTGTCGCAGAGAGTTAAAAGAAAAATATCAATAAACGAAAAGACCGTTTGTGAAAATATTGGCGATTGCTCGGCCGCAATACAAAAATCATTATAGGCGGTATCACGGTTATAGTCAGCGTAATTGTCAGTGCAATATATATAAAGATGCTCAAATGCTGCCTGTTGTTCGGGGGTAAGCCTTGCGGTGAGCTTTTCGAGCCTTTCGGTCATATCACCCGAAAGGTCAAAGCTTGCGACAAAAATACGTGTTCCGTCATTCGGCTTCACAATAAATTTGTGGAACTCCATAGGCTTGTGCAGAATTATGCAGTTTTTGTCGAGGTTATAAATTCTGTTATCCGCAGTAACCGTGATTTTGCCGTCAAGAACGTACATCATTTCCCAGAAATCGTGCGTTTCACCCGGAAAATCTTCGGTGCAGTTACGCTCGAAAAGAGAGTACATTGTTTGTGCGAAAATATTATTTTTGCGGCTGTATCCGAGCATAATTTACACCTCAATTCCAAAGCTTTTACATAAGTATAGCATATTTTTGCAGCCTTGTAAATAATAAAAAATAGATAGAAAAAAGCCTTGCATTATTGGAATTTATGTGCTATAATGGTGTAATATAAATTTATGGAGGAACAAAAAAATGCAGATTTTATGGACACAGCAAATGATATTTATAATGAGAATTCTGCTTGCGGGAACGTGCGGAATAGCGATAGGCTTAGAGCGTAAAAACCGTGCCAAGGAGGCAGGCATACGCACACACTTTGTGGTTGCTTGTGCGGCGGCGCTGATGATGATAGTGTCGAAATACGCATTTTTTGACGTAATCACCGAGGGCATTTACGGCGGTGTGGAGGTAAGGCTTGACCCGTCGAGAGTAGCGTCCACCATTGCGAGCGGTATCGGTTTTTTGGGTGCAGGTATGATATTCGTGCATAAAAACACCATCACGGGTCTGACTACTGCGGCAGGAATATGGGCAACCTCGGGCGTGGGTATGGCAATCGGTGCGGGAATGTATGTGATAGGCATAGCCGCAACTGTACTGATTTTGCTTGCACAGGTGCTTCTGCATATGAATTTTAAGTGGAGCAGAGCGTTGAAAACAAAGGTACTCTCGGTCAAAAATATTGAAGACCAGACTATCAGCCGTATATCGCCGCACAGCTTGCGGAAATGGGAATACATATAGTTGAGGTATCCGCCGAAAAGATTAGCGAAACGAACACCTTCAACTATAAATTCACCGTCGAAATTCCGCAGACCGTGAATGAGGGCGATATTCTTTCAAAAATTGAGTACGATTGCAAAATAGGAAACTAAGGAAAAACGGAGTGTATTATGCACTCCGTAATTTTTTATAATGAATTTACATATTCATCAAAGTCAATAACAGTACCTGTTTCCCTTGCCTTTTCCGCTGCGAAGGTAATCAGGTGATTGTCACAGGACTCACGGATTGTCGGCACTGATTTGCCCGTATAAGTGCCGGTAAGGTAGGAATAGAAGGTCTTTATTATGCCCATATCACCGCCGCCGTGACCGCCCGAAATGCCGTCTGCTGCGATAATGGGTATCGTTTCGGTTTTTTTTGTTTCAAAATAATACACCTCAATCGGTGTACCGTCGTCCATTGCGGCACGGATTTCGCCCTTTGTACCCATAATATGTATGAATCTTCCGCCATTGTTGAAGGCGTTCATTGTAAAGGTAACGGTTACATCGTCCTCAAACAGCAGGTTAACCGTCTGATGGTCAACAACATCGTTGTCGCACTTGAATACGCACTTGCCGTACTGTGTATTATGGAGAGCGTCAATTACCATTTCATCTGTCGGATTGGGGTGGTGTGCGGCAGCCGCTCTAAACCAGTCAACAGCGTCCTCGGCAAGATAGAGCTTTTCTGCGTTATACGGACAGGTATCCTTTTGCGGACAGCCGTCAAGACAATACTCGGGAGCACCCTCGGGAGCTTTCTCCGCTCTGAAATAGGAGCGTGCGCCGAAGGACTGCACCTTTTTGCATTTCTTGCCGATAAGCCATTGAAGAATATCCATATCGTGACAGGATTTCTGCAAAAGCATTACCGAGCTTCTCTTTGAGTTGCCCCAGTTACCTCGTACAAAGCTGTGGCTCTGATGCTCGTTTCCGACACATTCCTCGTGATTGATGGACATAACATCGCCGATTTTGCCGTCGTCTATCATATCCTTGAGCTGATTGAAAATCTCGGTATAACGAAGCACGGTACAGATTACAACCTTAACGCCGTTTTTCTCGGCATTTTCGGCAATCTGCTTACATTCGTGCGGCTCGGGAGCAATCGGCTTTTCCATAAGAAGGTCATATTTGAGCGAAATTGCCGCCATAGCAGGCTCAAAGTGGTCACGGTCCATAGTCGCAAGCACAGCAACGTCGGCAATCTTGCCGAGTGCCAGAAGCGGCTCCCAGCTGTCAAAGCATCTGTCCTCGGGAATATTGTGCTTGTCCCTGATATAATTTCTGCGGCTTTCGACAGGCTCGGCAACCGCAACAACCTCAAACTGCTCGGGCAGAAGTGCCATATTGTCTGTATAGATCATACCTCTGCCGCCTGCACCGATGAGAATTACTTTTAATTTTTTCATATTTTTTCGCCCCTTTTAACGAATTTTTATTCATTATATACGTTTTTGGGGCGTCCGTCCATATAAAATCGGACTAAAAAACTATGAAATCAGACATATTTAATTAACCCTTGGAGTATGCTATGGGAGTGAGCGTGCCGTCGGCAAAAAGCATAAGCTTGTCGGTTTCTTTCGGAAATTCTCCGACTGCCTCGCCGTACTCATTAAAGGTAATATCGTATTTTTCCGCCCATTCAAGTACACCGTCCTCGGTATATGCCGCCGCATACAGCTCGGCGGAGGTATTCGGCGTGCCGTCAATTGCGATATAGCAAGCCGTGCCGTCCGTAAATGCGTTGTACATCTTTGCATCAAGTCTGATATTGGGCAGATAGTTGCTTTCGCTTACAGGATGTGCACCTCTTTCGCTTAATCTGTAAAACTTGCCCGATGGAACGTGATACAAAACGTCGGTTGTACTATCAATATAATGCGTACCGCTTTCAAACCAGAAATATCCGCCTTCCCAATAAATCGGGTACTGTATAGTGTCAAGATTACCGTAAAAGATTGTGTCGTGAAGCGTTTCGTCGGTACATTCGGGTCTGTCCGATGTCCAGCTGCCGTGAGCCTCCGTGCTTTCGCTGTCAGTCTGTAAAAAATATTTATGTATGATGTGGGGAGTAGTACAAACATAACTCTTTGTTGTACCGTCCTCCTGTTTTACGCTCGTTCCGATGCGTGCAGTATCGTCCCAAGTGATATCTATATGATAGTAATTATCTCCGCAGGCTGCAACGTTCCATATATGCCCTGCCGTAACCGCATAACCGCAGTCAATGCCTGCCATATTGCAAAGCAATTTAAACGCAAGAGAATATCCCTGACATACTGCGAGCCTGTCACCTACCAATGCACCGTAAGGGGTATAAACAATATAATCGGTTTTTTCATCATACTCGTCCATTTCCGCCTCGGTACCTAAGTCGGAGGTATGCGAGGAGGGATAGGTTATTGTATCGGCGAGGTAGTTATGAATAGAAAGAAGCACCTGCCAGTCCTCGGTCATATCGGGTGCAACCGCCTTTGAATAGGCATATTTGATTGCCTCAATATACTTTTCCTGATTATGCGTTTTAGCAAGATATTCCTCTTTTTCCTCGTCTGTTTCAAGGCTGTTATATATTTCCTCGCTGTATGGCTGACGGTACACAAACTCAAAAACGTTATAGTATCCGCCTGTGGTGCTATAACTAAATACCGTGACAAGATTACCGATTTCAGGGTGATTGTACACCACAGAACAGAAAATATCTATCATTTCCTGTTGTGTTATTTCAGCATTTTCAGGATTGGGAATAGTACTGTTGCCGTATTCGTCCACATACGGTATTTCGTAATCATAGAGAGATATTCTCGTGGTTTTATACATCACATTTCCCGAACAGCAGGAGAGAATAGCGTTTTCAAACAGGGTATAAAGCTCCTCTTCGGGTGTTTGTTCGGCTGTGAAAAAGCTGACGGCAGGCTGTGAGTACAGCGTTGTCGGAAAATCTACAAACTGCACCTTCATATCCTCCGCAAAAGCAGTTGGGGTAAGCAGCAAAAGTGCTGCAATTATAAATAATAATCTTTTCATAACAATCCCTCTTTAACCGTGATTGAAAAATTCGTTCGCCGTACGAACTGCTCCGAGAGCGTCCTTTGAGTAGAAATCCGCACCGATTTGCTTTGCATAATCGGGGTTTAAAACTGCACCGCCGACCATTACACGGCAATCGGTTTTTGCACGCAGCTGCTTTATCGTTTCCTCCATACTGCATACGGTAGTAGTCATAAGAGCACTTAAGCCCACAAGCGAAACATTGTTTTCAATTGCCGCCTCAACCACCTTTTCGGGCGGTACGTCCTTACCGAGGTCGATTACATTGTAGCCGTAATTCTCCAGAAGCACCTTGACAATATTTTTGCCGATATCGTGAATATCGCCCTTAACGGTGGCGAGAATTATATCACCCTTCGACTCGTCCTTGGTACCGCTTTCGGTCATATGCTCCTTGATTGCATCAAAGCCACGCTTTGCAGCGTCCGCACTTATCAGAAGCTGCGGCAGGAAGAGCCTGCCCTGTTCAAAGCCTGTGCCTACAACATCAAGTGCAGGGATAAGCTCGCCGTTTATAATATCGAGCGGTGCTTTTTCGGTAAGCAGCACTTTTGCCGCCTTATAAGCCTCCTCGCAAAGTCCCTTTATAACCGCATCGGCGAGAGTAAGCTCGCTCTTTTGCGTTTGAACGGTCGGAGCAGCGGCAGAATATGCACCGATATATTCCGCAAAATCCTTGTCAAAGCCGTGAAGTGCGGAAAATGCACGGTATGCGGTCATCATAGGCTCGGACAGCGGATTGATTATACCTGCCGAAAGACCACGCTCCATTGCATTTGCAAAGAATACCGAGTTGATATGCTCTCTTGCAGGCAGACCGAAGGACACGTTTGACACACCCAAAACGGTGTGAAGTCCCATTTTATTTCGTACGTAATCTACGGTGTCAAGCGTTATTTTTGCGTTGTCCGCACCCGTTGACACGGTCATTGCGAGTGCGTCTATTATCAGGTTTTCACGTGCAATTCCGTATTCCTCGGCACGTTTTACGATTTTTTCTGCGATTGCGATACGTCCCTCGCTCGTTTCGGGTATGCCGTCCTCGTCAAGAGTAAGGCATACTACCGCTGCACCGTATTTTTTTACAAGCGGCAGAACAGTATTGAGCGACTCTTCCTTGCCGTTTACCGAGTTGACAAGCGGCTTGCCGTTATAAATGCGGAGTGCGTTCTCCATTGCAAGAGTATCGGAGGTGTCAATCTGGAGCGGCAGAGCGGATATCCCTTGAATTGCGGTAACGGCACTTGTCATCATTTCAGGCTCGTCAATCTCGGGAAGTCCGACATTCACATCAAGTATATCTGCACCGCTTTCTGCCTGAGAAACCGCCTCACGTAGAATGTAGTCAATATCCTTTTCCACCAACGCCTGTTTAAGACGCTTTTTGCCTGTCGGGTTAATGCGTTCGCCGATTATAACAGGCTTATTGCCGAATAC
>JAFULX010000057.1 GCA_017483065.1 Clostridia bacterium
GCCCAAAGACAGAATTGGTACTATTGTAAGAAGAAAGTATTGGGAGATATTCCCTGAATACAAGGAAAACTATTTTTCAGATATATCAAAGGACGATATTGATGAGTTTTTGCACATCATTGAAACAAGAGGAGCTGCAACAACTGAAACTATACCCGATATGACGGCAGAAATGTTTTATGGCTATTGCAAGCTCGGTTATGAAGCTAATCAGTACAAAGGAATTGATAAGCTTACTGCAAAGGAACTTTATCTTATGCACGCTGACGGACGTGATGAGGGATTGCGTGATATAGACGGTAATTCCCCAACAGCTTTCAGCGAATGGTATGAGAGCAGCCGAAAAGGTATCGGACACCCGTGGGAAGTCTGCCGTGGCGGTAATTCAACACATATTTCTCTCTATGTACGCAAAAACGGCAATGAATACAGTCTGAAATTGGCAGGCTTGTCGTATGGACGCTCCGTAGAAACAATAAAGTTCTTTCTTGTTCTGGTTCGTAACAACATTCCCGTTTCCCTCTATGAGGGCGAAGAATTAGCCGCAAGAGTCCGTGCTGACGATAAAATTGGCATTGTTCCCGATGGAGTTATGCCGTTCTATTGTTCTTCATACTTTCCCGATGATGAGAACATATCTGATTATATGAACATTGAGCTTTATGAGGACAAAGAGCGATGGAAGCAAGTAATCGAATATGTGATTTGGCAGGAGATAGAGGAACAACGACTGTTGTAATTTGGCACACAGTGTGTACTGAATTTAATTTTTCCGACCTCTTGAATATCCCGACAGAATATGGTATAATATACTTGAAGAAATACATCATCTACTAAAAGGAGGCTGTCTATGAGCGTTTACACAACTAATGAAATCGCTGACAAGGTACGTCCCATTGCTGAAGCTTACGGCATTGATAAAGTTTATCTCTTTGGCTCTTACGCAAGAGGAGAAGCGACTGAAAACAGCGATATCGACTTTTATGTAGAGTTTTCAAAACCTCTTGGCTTACGCTATTGCAGTTTCTTTTCCGACATTGAAGAAAGTGTGGGCAAGAGCGTTGACATCATTACAAAGGACGGACTTTATAACCCTGTGACTTTGAGTATGAACGAGCCTCTTATCAAAAGAATTTTAGAGGAGCGCAAGTGTATTTATGAATAACAAAGATTTAAACGTTGCTCAGCATATGGTAGCTCATTGCGAACGCATTGAACGCTACTTAAATCGCTGTAACAACTCTCTTGATGAGTTTATGAATGACGAGTTAATTCAGGACGGAGTAACAATGCAGTTGCTCGCTATGGGTGAACTTACAACACATTTTTCTGAGGAGTTCAAGTTGGAACACCCGACAGAAATCGACTGGAGAAATTTCAAACAGCTCCGTAATGTATGTGCTCATCGTTATGGCACTCTCGATTATAAGACTATCTGGGATATAGTTATCGGTGAACTGCCACAAGTTAAAATCTTCTTTGAGGGTATCATCAAAGAATAAAAAATCCCGACTTTAAAATCGGGAAGTTGTAGAAATATGTATCATATCGGATTTAAAATCTGCCACTTATTTGCCACTTATTTTGGCAAAAATCGACTCAAAATCGCATTTGATTACAAAATTTGATTTTGAGAAAACCGCATAAAATCGGGCTTTGAGGGACATCACCGTAAATTGAGAAAAGTAGGGATGTCATTTCAATTCCCGTACGGGTCACCAGCAACATTTGCTCACATTTGGCTTAACAAAGCCGACTGTGAGCTTTTTATTTTGCTCTGAAAAAGCCGTTGTCCGCTGCTTGTCCGCTATTCTAAAAATTTGTGTGCAGAGTGCATTTTTATGCACCCTGCTTTTCTTTTTTCAGAAAGCCGAAGGCTCCGTCCATTGCCTCAGCAACTCTTGCTTGTGCGGTCTGGAATTGATGGCAATATACATTCAAAGTCGTTGACGAGCAGCAATGTCCTAACGCACCCGAAACGGTAGTTACATCAAGTCCTGCCGAAATCAACGAGCTTGCCGCAAAATGGCGAAAGCTGTGCAGACCATAGAACGGCAGGTTGTTGTTCTCGCAGAATTCGCTTAACCAGCCGTAGGGCGTCTGATTGTTCATCGGCTCACCGTTCCATTTCGTGAATAATCTGTCTGTTTCAACCCATTTATCACCGCAGTTCAGAGCCTGCTCGTCCTGCTCCGCTTTCAGCTCTTTGAGCATATCCATAATGCTGTCCGCTATTTTCAGAGTACGCTGTGAACGCTTGGTTTTGGTGGTGTCGGTGTATGTACCACGCTCGGCGGTGTAGTTTGAGGTGCGGCGAACGCAGATTATGTTATGCTCAAAATCAATGTCTTTCCATTCAAGACCTAACATCTCGCTGCGTCTGAAGCCGCTGTAAGCAATCAGATAGAAGAAATCCTTGTACTTTATCGGCTCATCGGAGAGCCTCGTCAAAAGAGCTCCATTTCTTCCTGTGAGTAAATCTGCTTTTCCTTTACCTCGCCTTTGGGTATTGTGACCTTTGAGCAGGGATTATCGGAAAGCAAGTCCATTTTCACCGCATAACTGAACACATCTGAAACAAAGCTCAAGTTGTGTCGGATAGTTTTCGGAGCAAGCGGCTTTCCCGTCTTTTCGTTAGCACCCTCTTTTGCAAGGGAGTTCACGAACGCCTGTAACTGCCTGCCCGTTATCTTGTCGATACGAAGATGTCCGATAGCGGGATAAATGCGATGGGTGAGCTGTTTCATCCGCTCGTAGGTAGTGCTACGGAGATTGAGCTTTGCGTACTGCTCAAACCACTCCTCCGCAAGCTCCTGAAACTTGATAGCAGTTGTTCTGAACCCTCTGCTGCACTTTTCCTCAAACAGCACCGCCTGACGTTGCAGCTCCTTTTCTATCTGCCTTTCGGTCATACCCTCGGCAGGTTTCCAAGTCATAGCCTGTTCTTTGTGATTGCCTTTTGTGTCGTATCCTACGGAAACTCGTATCTGATACGAATTTCCCCTTTTTCTTATGGTAGCCATATATTTAATCTCCTTAATTAAACGTAGATTTATGACATACCCCTGTACAAATCTATTTTAACACATTAAAGTCTAAAAATCAAGTATTTTCTTTTCAGATTTGTACAAGTGGATTTTGTTCTGCACATAGTTTTGGTATTTGTACAAACTCATTTTCCGCCAAACTGTTGATATGATTGATTGATTAAGTTTATATACTTTAGTTTTATACTTATGTTTATATAGTTTCCCCTTATGTTAAAACCTGCTTGTCATATCAGACAGACTGGTCTGTCTCATCCGTACAAACCTGAATTGCATTTTCTCCGCATAAAACTGCTCTTTTTAAGGTGTCCTCGGTGAAACGGAAATATCTTCGTGCAGGCAAACCCTTTACGCTGGTTTCGATAAGCTCATTTCTTACAAGCGTATCTATTAAAGCGTGAGCATTTGTATTTCGTGGAATACCGGCTACATATTTATGCTTGTGCAGGTTGACTTAATATTTGTGGTTTGATATAATGTAATAAAAAATATGATACGGAGGTAAATATGAAAACTATTATTACAATTCAGCATACACAATCAGTTCATCACACTAATGGAATGGTCGGCTCTTGGACAGATTGGGA
>JAFULX010000058.1 GCA_017483065.1 Clostridia bacterium
CTTTTACCTTTGAGGGCAATGATTTCAAGCTCAATACCTACGGCAATTCTACGGGCGGAACCTTTGAGGTGAGCGTTGACGGTGAGAGCTTAGGCTCATATTCGATAGAAAAAAGCTCGGGTACTGAAAAGGTACTGGGCTTTGACAAGGAGCTTGAGGATAAAAAGCATACTGTTACCGTTACGGTGACAGGCGGTGCGGATTCCGCTCAGGAGATGGAAATCCCAGTAATCGGTCTTTATTACAGAGGGGAAGCGGAAGAAGCTGTATCCGAGCCTGTTTTACCAACCGAAAAACAGATTGTTCTTATGGTTGGCAAAAACAGTATGCTGATAAACGGTGAAAAACGTGAAATTACGGGTGCAGTTCCCGAAATTGTAAATGACAGCACCATTGTACCGCTGCGGTGCGTGACCGAGATGTTCGGAGCTCAGGTTTCTTGGGTTGATGAAACAAAAAGTGCAATAATCAAAAGCGGCACAGTAAGCTATGAGTTTATATCGGGTACAAAGGGCTACAAAAAGAATGGAAGTATATTTGAAAGTGCCGCAGCACCGACTATTATTTCGGACACATTTATGATACCCTTGAGAGTTTTTGCGGAAGGACTCGGCAAAAAGGTCAAGTGGTACGACAACGGAGTAATTGTTATATCGGACAATGAGATAGCAGAGCAGGATAAGGACGCTCTTGCCGCACAGTTTTAAAAGGGGATTGATTTTATGAGCAATATAAAGCCGACTGAAAAACAGCTGGAATTTATGAGCTGGGAGATGGGAGTATTCTTCCATTTCGGTATAAGAACCTTCAATGAAGGTCATAAGGACTGGGACGGAAAGGCTATGGCACTTGAAAGCTTTAATCCGACCGAGCTTGATTGTGAGCAATGGATTAAAACGGCAAAGGAGGGCGGTGCAAAATACACTATCCTCACCACAAAGCATCACGACGGCTTTGCTAACTGGCCGTCGGCATATACCGAATACAGCGTGAAAAATACACCTTGGAAGAACGGTAAAGGTGACGTCGTGCGTGAATATGTCGACGCCTGCCGTAAACACGGGGTCAAGGTCGGTCTTTATTACAGCCCCGCACAGTTCGGGTCAAGGGCAATGCAGGGAAAAGAGTATGACGATTATTTCATAAATCAGATTACAGAGCTTCTCACAAATTACGGCAAGATTGATTACTTATGGTTTGACGGCTGCGGCAGTGAGGAGCACGAGTATGACAAGGAACGGATTATTGCGGCAATCAGAGGTTTGCAGCCTGAAATTCTGATATTTTCGATGTGGGACCCCGACACCAGATGGGTCGGTAATGAAGAGGGATTGGTTCCCTTTGGCGAGAAAAATGTTGTTACAACAGAGAGAACATCTATCAATGTTCAGGAGGCACAGTGGCTTAGCGAGCCAAAATTTCTGCCCTTTGAGTGTGACTGTAAGATAAGACCGAATAACTGGTTCTTCAGCGAAAATGATGCGGATACTTTAAGAAGCTTTGATAATCTGATGAGCCTTTATGACTATTCGGTCGGCAGAGGCGGAACGCTGCTGCTCAATATTGCACCCGACAGACGGGGACTTTTGCCCGAGCGTGACGCCAAACGCTATATTGAATTTGGCAAAGCGGCTAAAAAACAGTTTGAAAATCCGCTTGATGTAAAGATTGAAAAGGACGGAAACTCCTTTATTATTTCTTCCGATGACACGGTAGAGGTAAAAACAATCGTCATAGAAGAAGGTCTTGAGAACGGCGAGCATATAGAGGCGTTTGAAATCAATTATAATTTCTATACAGATATGCTTGTTTATTCAGGCAAAGCTATCGGACACAAGCAGATTATAAGAATACCGAACACATTGGTGTACGGTAAAAAGGTACTCAGAATTGATATAACCGAATATGACGGCGAATACGAAATCAAGAAAATAAAAGTATTTTAGGAGTAGATAAAAATGCGTAAGGCTTTAAAATATTTATTGTTGTCGGCTATGCTCCTCGTATGCGGTACGGGGGTTAATGCCGAAACGGTTACAAGCGGTACTTGCGGTGCAGAGGGAAGTGAGGTAGGCTGGAGCTATGCTGACGGCACGCTTACCATAAGCGGTACGGGTGAAATGAAGGCATACTCAAATTCCAGCCTTCCGCCGTGGACGGCTCTTGCCTCGGAGGTGAAAAATGTAGTTGTCGGCGAGGGTGTTACAAATGTTTCACAGCTGGCATTCAAGAATATGTCGGCGATTGAGAATGTGTCCTTGCCGTCAACCCTCGAAAAGATAGATGCAATTGCATTCTACGGTACGAAAAGTCTTGAATTTATTGAAATTCCCGAGGGAGTTACCGAGCTTGGATATTCATTATTTATCCACGGAGGTTTAAAGAGAATTGTACTGCCGTCTACCGTTACCGTATTCCCTGGCAGCGGACTTAGTATCTACGGTGAGGACGTTATCGGAAACGTAACCGCCTACTGCTATGAGAATACAACGGCTTACACAAATTCCTACTGGTGTACGGGACAGTCGGACACCTTCCGATACGAGGCTATTTGCGGCAAGGGTACATCAGGTGATATAAACTGGCTTGTTACAGACGAGGATACACTCATAGTAAGCGGTAAGGGTTCAATGAGCTTTACATATACTACTGCACCGTGGAGTCAATATAACAGCAGTATAAAGAGTATTTATATTGAAAATGGTATAGAAAATGTTCCCGACCAGTGTTTCAGAGGAATGCTTGCTCTGGAAAGCGTAACGCTTGCCCCGTCTGTCACTTCAATCGGTTTTATATCCTTTTACGGAACGCAGAGCCTCGAATTTTTTGAGGTACCCGACAGCGTGACTAAAATCGGAGTTTCGGCATTTATTCACGGCGGTCTGAAAAGAATTGTAATCCCCGAAAGCGTAACATCGCTTGCAGACTCGAAGAATACAATCTTCGGTGAGGACGTTGTTGGAAATGTGACGGTTTACTGCTATGAAAATTCCTATGCACATACAAACTCAAAGGCAAAGGGAGTTGCCTGTGAGCTGATTATTGCAGACGGCAAAGAAAACGGCGTAAGCTGGTATGTTACAGAGACGGGAACACTTCTTTTGTGCGGAAACGGAGAGATAACCACGTCACCGTGGTCGGATTATGCCGAGAGTATAACAAAAGTATATGTGGAAACGGGTGTAACGGGTACGGCAGACCTTGCTTCGCTTACTGCGGCAGAGGAAATCATACTTCCCGAAACCGTAACAGCAATAGACTGGTCAAATATGCCGCAGGGTACATACACACTTCGGCTTGAGGACAGTGTAAAATCAATTACGGGTACAGCACCTTCCAATGTAACGGTAAAAGCGTTTGAAAATTCCTATGCAATAAGCTATGCGAAGGAAAATAATATGGAATACGAAGAAATGAAATCACTGAAAGTCCTTGCAATCGGCAACAGCTTTTCACAGGACGCAACATACTATATGTATGAGGTTGCAAAAGAGTGCGGTGCGGAGCAGATAATGATAGGCAGACTCTATCAGGGCGGACAGCCTCTTAAAACACACTGGAACAACGCAAAAAATAATACACCAGCATACGTTTACAGTGAAAATATGACGGGCGAATGGCAGCATTATTCCAATATGACTATGGAATACGGTATCAAGGCACACGATTGGGACATAATTGTGCTTCAGGGCTGGTATCCCGATGTCTGCTACGGTCTTGACACGGAGGATAATGACAATGCGTTCACAAACCTCACGGCATATATCAACGAAAACAAAACCAATCCTGATGCCGAGCTTGCATTCTATATGATTTGGTCAATGAACGACTCCTATTCGAGCAATATCGTGGAAAGTCAGGGTAAGATAGAGAACAACGGTGATACTTTGAGTGATTATAACAGAATAGTCGCAATAACAAAAGCCGAGGTTTTAACCAACAGTAATTATAAATACATAATCCCTGTGGGTACGGCAATTCAGAATGCACGTACAAGTTACATAAGCGGTATTCTGGACGGTACAAAGACAAGTGCAGAAACGCTCTATAACTACGGAATGCAAAGAGACGTATATCATCTTAACAATTTCGGTCAGTATATTGCGTCTATGACGTGGATAAAGGCACTCAAGGGCTGGAGTATAGACAATACAACCGCACCCGACGCAGTAAGTGCGGTATTTACCGATGAAATAGTGGAAATTTGCAAAAAGGCGGCAAACGATGCCATTTCAAGTCCGTATGCGGTAACTCCGTCGGATAAAAAGTATAAAATGACTTATAATGCTGCTGAAAATACTGTTACAGTTGTAACCGCCGACCATTCTGTTGTGGGAGAGGGTGTATCGGCGATACTTGCCGCTGCGGAATATAAGGACGGCGTGCTTGATAAAGTAACTGTAAGCGATAAGACAATCAAGTGCTATCAGCATACCTCGTGCAGAGCGGAAAACGAGGATAATATATTCTCTGTTGCAAGTCCTGCCGAGGGTAATACACTCAAAATTATGCTGTGGGATTCGGTTGACGGTATGACACCGCTGTGCGATGCGGCAGAATAAACGGAGTTGGTCTTATGTATGATATTATGATACTGCTGCCTGAAAGGCTTGATATTCTCCGCAGCCTGAAAAGCAGTGATATACCCATTGACAGGGAAGAATATTCGGTCTATTTTAAGAATATCATCTATCCCTATTCCGATGAATATGACATTGTTGTCGATTGCCCGTATGGCAGAAATTACGGCAATTGCTGGCGTCTTGACAGCTTTCCCGACGAAAGTACTTTTGAAATGGCAGTAAAGGTCTATGCACCGTACGGGAAATTGCTTGCTCAAAAAAGTACAACTGTACACTTGTATGACAAAAAAAGCTATGACAATATTACCTTGCTGTGCATAGGCGACAGTATGACCCGAAGCGAGGTTTATATCAGTCAGGCGGCAAATAAAATGCCGAATGTTACTACTGTGGGTACGAGAGCAATTCGTCTTAATGTAAATCACGAGGGGCGAGGCGGTTGGAAAAGCAGCGACTATCTTGCGGAATATTATGACAGGGGAAAGGGTGTTTCGCCATTTCTGTTTCCTGTAAACTGCTCTGGTGAGGAATATTTCGGCGATAAGGTGTTTTTTGAACGCTTAGAGTCGGACGAATACAAAAACGGTTATTTCTACTGCGGCAGCCGTGCGGAAAAAATTGCGGACGGTATGTACTGCGTTGATGAAGGAAAGCTGTACAAATACGAAAACGGCAATTATACTCTTACAGACGAAAATCCGCAGTTTGAGTTCAGCTTTGGCAAGTATCTTGAAAGAAACGGCATTGCACCGCCCGATATAGTATCACTTTTATTCGGTGCAAACGATGTGCAGCTTACCGCATATGAAGATGCTGAAAAGGCAGTTGAAGAGTTTATTTCAAATATGAGAAAAATCGTTTCTGCCATTAAATCGGCACACAGCAGGGTAAAGCTCGTGGTATCGATGCCCGTATGCGGAGCGGAACAGTATGCGTGGGGAAAACAGCTCGGCTGTCGGGGAAGTGCAAAGCGTTATGAGTATCTTATAAAGCTTGTCGGACGGGCTATTCTTAAAGAATTTGACCAAAGACGTGACGAAAATATTTATGTATGCCCTATGCTTGCCGTATGTGACCCTGAGTTCGGCTTTGCTAAAGAAACGGTAACTGCAAATCTGTATTCCGAGAGTCTTGTAGGGCATCAGAACAATTGGGTACATCCAAATGAGGCAGGCTATAAGCAGATGGGTGACGCATTGGCAGGAACTCTTGCCGCTGTAAGAAATATACAGGAGAAATAATATGCTGAATTCAAAACAAGACTACATAAATTGCCTTACAAGAATTTTAGAGCCGCTTAAAGGCTGCTATTCCAAAGGAAAAGCATATATGAAATGCGGCGAAACGGGTGTACTTTACGGTCAGGAGGCGGCACTTATAGAAGCATTTGCAAGACCTCTCTGGGGCTTGGCACCGCTTTGGGGCGGCGGAGAGGAAATATCTGATTTTGACCGTATATATCTTGAAGGAATTATAAACGGTACAGACCCTGAAAGTGAGGAATACTGGGGCAAAATCGGTAATATCGACCAGAAACAGGTTGAAACCGCACCTATGGGACTTGCACTCGTACTTGCACCCGAAAAGGTGTGGGAGCCGCTAACAGCTGAACAGAAAAAGAATTTCAAAAACTGGCTATGGCAGATGAATGAAGTGAGAAGCTCGGATAATAACTGGAACTTTTTCTCCGTGCTTGTCAATCTCGGATTGAAAAATGTAGGCGAGGAATACGATGCTGAAAAAATCAGGTACGCCGTTTCGAGATTTGACAGCTTTTACCGTGGGGACGGTTGGTACTGTGACGGCAATACCGAGCAGATAGACTATTACATAGCATTTGCTATTCATTTCTATGCTCTTATTTATGCTAAGGTTATGGAAAAGGACGACCCCGAACACAGCAGAATTTTTAAAGAGCGGGCAATGCTCTTTGCACAGGATTTTATATACTGGTTTGCAGACGACGGCTCGGCACTTGCCTTCGGACGTTCGCTGACCTACCGTTTTGCACAGGTGTGCTTCTGGAGTGCGTGTATTTTTGCTGGTATTGAGCCGTTTCCGATGGGCGTAATGAAGGGTATTATATCAAGAAATCTTGAATATTGGCTGAATAAGCCTATATTTGATAACGGCGGTGTTCTGACCGTCGGATACGAATATCCCAACCTCAATATGGCAGAGGAATATAATGCATTCGGTTCGCCTTATTGGGCATTAAAAACGTTTTTAATCCTTGCTCTGGACGAAAATCACAGCTTTTTCAAAGCAGAGCCTTTGCCTTTACCCGAGCTTGCACCCCTTCGTGTTGTCAAGGGTGCGAGAATGGTATTGCAGCGTAAGGACGGGCACGTTTTTGCACTCACTTCGGGACAATGGCTTGAATGGGGTACAATGCACGTTGCGGAGAAATATTCAAAATTCGCATACAGCTCAAAATATGCCTTCAGCATACCCCGTACCTACTGCAAAATAGAAGGTGCGGGAACGGACAGTATGCTTACCTTTATCAAGGACGGAATGTGTCATATAAGACGAAAGTGTCTGGAGTGGCGTATCGAAGATGACGGAACGATTTATTCAAGGTGGTCGCCCTTTGCGGGAGTTGAGGTTGAAACCTGTTTAATCCCTACCGCAGAAGGTCATATAAGAAAGCATACGATAAACAGTGACGCCGATTATACCGCATATGACTGTGCCTTTGCGGAAAAGGACGGAGCGGTAAAAATCTCTGGCGGCGAGGAATATGAAATTGTATGTGTACCGAACACAAACCTAAAGCTGATTGAGTGTAATATCAAGGCAGTTAAATATGAAATAAAAAAAGGCATAAACAGGCTTGAAACAATTACAGAATATTAAAAATGAGGGAAACAAAATGAAGCATTGGCTTAAAAATGCAGTATTTTATGAAATATATCCGCAGAGCTTTAATGATACAAATGCAGACGGGATAGGCGATTTTGAAGGTATAATCGAAAAGCTGGACTATATCAGGGATATGGGCTTTACGGCAATCTGGATGAATCCGTGCTATGATTCGCCCTTTACCGACGCAGGGTATGATGTCAGAAACTACTACAAGACTGCGGAAAGATATGGTACAAACGACGACCTGAAAAGGCTTTTTGATGAGGTGCATAAAAGAGATATGCACATAATTATCGACCTTGTACCTGGGCATACCTCGATTGACTGCGAGTGGTTTAAGGAGTCGATGAAGGCAGAGAGAAACGAATACAGCGACCGCTATATCTGGACGGACAATATCAAGAAAAGTCTTGACGGAATTGCCGATATATCAGGCTCTTTGAGAGGTATTTCCAACCGTGACGGCAGCTGCGGAGTCAATTACTATTCCACACAGCCTGCACTGAATTACGGCTTTGCAAATCCGACCGAAACGTGGCAGTGTGCCGTTGATTCGCAGGCGGCACTTTCAACAAGAGCTGAAATTCTGAATGTAATCAGATTTTGGCTAAATCTCGGCTGTGACGGATACAGAGTCGATATGGCGGCATCTTTAATCAAAAATGATATTGAAAAGACAGAAATGATAAAATTCTGGCAGGAAATGTTTGCTGTTATAAGAAAAGAATTTCCCGAAGCTGTGTTTGTTTCCGAATGGGGCGACCCGTCGAAGGCACTTGTGGCAGGCTTTGATATGGATTTTCTGCTGCATTTCGGACCGTCGCATTTTCTTGATATGTATCATAGTGAAAATCCGTATTTCTCCGAAAACGGTGCAGGATATGCGGAGGACTTTTTCGCATATTATCTTGACAGCTATAACAAAACCAAGGGAATAGGCAGTATATGCCTTATCTCGGGCAATCACGATATGCCCCGTATAGCTCATTTTTGCAGTGAAACGGAGATTAAGCTGGTATATGCGTTTATGATGTCAATGCCGGGTATTCCGTTCATATACTACGGTGATGAGATTGGTATGAAATATCTTGACGGAATAACGTCTGTCGAGGGCGGATACTGGAGAACGGGTGCGAGAAGTCCGATGCAGTGGAACGGCGGAAAGAACAGCGGCTTTTCCGACGCTGATGCGGATAAGCTTTATATTATGCAGGACCCCGACCCCGAAAGACCTACGGCGGAAAAGCAGATGAAGGACGAAAATTCAATCCTGAATGAGCTGAAGCGTCAGATTGCTGTAAGGAAGAATAACAACACCTTGGCGGAAAACGGCGGCTTTGAGCTTATAAACTCGGGATATCCGCTTGTGTACAGACGATATACCGATGAAAAAGACGTACTTGTTGCAATCAATCCGAAGAACGAAGAATGTTCGGTTGATACAGCTGCCGAATTGGGCAGAGTCGTTTATGAGCTTAACGGAGCGGCACATACGGAGAACGGGAAACTGATTGTTCCGCCGTGTTCTGCGTCATATATTGAAATAAAAGGATTTTAGTATGAAAAACTCAGTAAACTGGAAAAAATTACCCGAAGAACCGTATAAACCGCTTGCCGAGCTTGCACGGCGAGCTGCGGCTGAGGGCTGTGTTCTGCTGAAAAATGAGGGAAATATTCTGCCCTTGGGAAAAGAGGACAGAATATCTCTTTTCGGACGTACACAAATCGATTATAATAAGAGCGGAACAGGCTCGGGCGGTATGGTGCGTGTAAAATATGCCGTAAATATACTAGACGGTATTTTGGAAAACAATAAGCTTACGCTGAATACAGACCTTACGGAAATTTATAAAAAATGGATTGAAGAAAACCCGTTTGACAAGGGAGCGGGCTGGGCAAAAGAGCCGTGGTTTCAAAAGGAAATGATACCCGATGAAGAAACGGTTGCACAGGCAAGAGCCAGCTCGGACGTTGCCGTAATTGTTATAGGCAGAACAGCGGGCGAGGACAGGGATAATGCGACAGAAAAGGGCAGCTGGTATCTTACCGATGAGGAGGAACAGCTGCTTGAGCGTGTATCAAAGTACTTTGAAAAAACGGCAGTATTGCTGAATGTGGGAAATATCATTGATATGCAATGGGTGGAAAGGTACAATATTAAGGCTGTGATGTATATCTGGCAGGGCGGTCAGGAGGGTGGCAGAGCGTGTGCTGATGTGCTGTGCGGCGATATTGTACCGAGCGGCAGACTTACCGATACCATTGCAAAGGATATCGGCAGCTATCCGAGTATGAAAAATTTCGGTGACAGACAGCGGAATATTTATGAAGAGGATATATACGTCGGTTACAGATATTTTGAAACCTTTGCCAAGGACGAGGTTCTTTATCCGTTCGGGTTTGGACTTTCTTATACTGCTTTTGAAAAAAAGGTGGTTAAGGCTTGCGAAAATAACGGAAAAATATGCCTCGATATATCTGTCGGAAATATCGGGGCATACAACGGCAGGGATACAGTTCAGATTTATTTTTCCGCACCGCAGGGTAAGCTTGGTAAGAGTGCAAGGGAGCTTGCGGCATTTAGCAAAACAGAGCTGCTCAAACCGAATGAAAAAGAAACGGTACATATTGAATTTGCAATTTCCGATATGGCATCATATGATGACGGAGGTATAACGGGAAATAAGAGCTGCTACGTTCTCGAGGAGGGCGAGTATGATATATATGTCGGTGACAATGTCCGTGACTGCCAAAAGGTGTATTCTCATACAATAGAAAAGCTTACGGTTACAAAACGCTGCAGCGAAGCACTTGCACCCGAGCTCGGTTTTTCGGTTATGTATCCCGAACAGTCTGACGGAAAATTGACACCTGAATACCGCAGAGTGTCAGTAAGGACGACGGTTTATAAGGAGCGAATTAAAGCGTCGCTGCCTGCGGATTTTGAATATACGGGTGATAAGGGAATAAAGCTTGCAGATGTAAAGAACGGCAAAAATACAATGGAGGAATTTGTCGCACAGCTGAGTGACGAGGATTTGACTCACATAGTAAAGGGAGAGGGAATGTGTTCGCCCAAAACACGCTCAGGTAATGCAGGTGCGGTCGGAGGTTTGACGCCGAAACTAAGGCAATTCGGTATTCCCGTAATTGCAATGCACGACGGTCCTTCGGGTATAAGAATGGATAACGGAGATTATGCCACAAGCCTGCCGAACGGAACTTGTCTTGCGTGTAGCTGGGATACCTTGCTTATGGAGGGAATAGGTGAACTGTTAAGCGTTGAGCTGTGTACGCACCGTATAGACGCAATTCTCGGTCCGGGAATAAATATACACCGCACACCGCTCAACGGCAGAAACTTTGAATATTATTCCGAGGACCCATATCTTACGGGAAAGCTTGCGGCGGCATTTATAAGGGGTGTCGGTAACTACGGCAATTCTGCAACCGTCAAGCATTTTATGGCAAATTCGCAGGAGTACAGCCGTCGTAGCTGTGATGCTGTTATGTCGGAAAGAGCGGCGAGAGAAATATACTTAAAAGGCTTTGAAATTGCAGTAAAAGAGGGAAAGGCTACTTCGCTTATGACCTCTTATAACCCTGTAAACGGCATAATGGCGGTTTTGAATTATGAGCTTAACACAATAGTGCTTCGTGAGGAATGGGGCTTTGACGGATTTGTTGTATCCGATTGGTGGCCGAATATCGCAGATGCACAGACGGAAGAGCTTAATCTTTGCGATATGGTCGAAGCACAAAATGATGTATATATGCCGACACAGGACGTTACGACATCTAAGGATAATTTGAAAAAATCCCTTGCAGAGGGACGGATTACACGAGGTCAGCTCCAAAGAAGTGCGATGAATATTCTCGGATTTTTAATGAATACTCACGCATTTGAACGGCTCGGAACGGACGGGGAGTTTAAAGTTCGCTCGCTTGCTGACAACGCCGACAGTTTGTCAACTGCCGCAAGGCTGTCCGATATCGAAAACGGCAAAACGTATGAAATTGATTTGCCAGAGGTGGGTGCATATTTGCTCTGTATTGCCTATGCGTCCGATGCGGCGGAAATCACGCAGATGACCGTTGGTATAAGCGTCAACGGTATCAGTATTGATGCCGCAACAGTCAACGGAAATAACGGCGGTACGGCGGTTGTTTTAAGAGAATTTTCGGTAAATAAAAAGCATATACGCCTGACCTTGACCTATCCTGATGAACAGCTAAGCATTAAATATGCAGAAATCAAAGGATAAAAATTGCTCCGCTTTTGCGGAGCAATTTTTAATTGCAATAGAGCCCCGTATATGATATAATAGAAAAAACAGAGGAGGTAACAACTGTGAATTTTAATATGATGAAGGATTTTATGGACAGATTAACGCAGTGGCGTATTCCAGGCAATGTCATCAGCGTATGTATTGACAATAAAGAGGTTTTCTCGTATGCGTCGGGATATTCAAGTCTTGAGGAAAAGCGTAAGATGGAACAGAACCGCCTGTTTAATATATATTCCTGCTCAAAGGTCGCAACCGTAACAGCGGCTTTGCAGCTTTATGAAAAGGGATATTTTCTGCTCGATGACCCCGTGTATGATTTTATTCCCGAGTACAGGGATATGTATATACAAAATCCTGACGGCAGTGTACGCAAAGCGGAAAAACCGATTACTTTAAGACACCTTTTCACTATGACGTCGGGACTTACATATAACAGAGATACTGCGGCTTTCGATGAAGCACGAAAGCTTACCGACGGGAAAATGGATACATTGACGGTAATAAAATGTATTGCAAAAGACCCGATTTCCTTTGAACCCGGTGAAAAGTGGCAATACAGCCTGAGTCACGATGTTTTAGCAGGTGTAGTAGAGGTTATATCGGGAGAGAAATTCGGCGATTATGTCACAAATCACATCTTTAACCCGCTTGAAATGAAGGAGTCTTACTATCATAATGATACAGTTTTGGACAGAGTATGCGAGCAGTATTCCTTTGAAAACTCCGCAGAAACGGATTTTGTAAAGCTCCAGTCAATGGCGGATAATACAAATGGGGGCAGGGTAGTAAATGCAGGGAAACAGGTTTCCTTCGTTTTTGGCAGCGAATATGACAGCGGCGGTGCAGGAATAACCACCTCCTGCTCCGATTACTCAAAATTTGCGTCTGCACTTGCCAATTTCGGTGTCGGCTGGAACGGTGAGAGAATACTTGCAAAAAGCACGGTTGAGCTTCTGAAAACAAATCAGCTCACCGAGGCACAAAGGCAGACGTTCAACTGGTCACAGCTTAAGGGCTACGGCTACGGTTTGGGTGTAAGAACGCTTATTGATAAGGCTGCGAGCGGCTCAACGGGAGTTTTGGGAGAGTTCGGCTGGGGCGGTGCGGCAGGTGCGACGGTGCTTGTTGATACCGATAACCGTCTTTCGATGTTTTACACTCACCATATGTTAAACCCACAGGAGGAATACTATCAGCCGAGGCTGAGAAATGTTTTATATACCTGTCTTAATTCTTAAAAACAGCAACACTCCGAAAGCTTTGCTTTCGGAGTGTTATTTATGATATGCTTCATTATTTGAAATCTTGAATGCACGGTAAATCTGCTCGGCAAGTACTATACGCATCAGCTGATGCGGCAGAGTGATACGTCCGAAGCTGATTTTTGCCGCTGCCCTGCTTTTGACCTCGTCGGAAAGTCCGAGCGAGCCGCCGATTACAAACGCAGCACGTCCTGCGGTCATAGCGAGTGAGTCGATTTTTGCGGAAAGCTCCTCGCTTGATATGAGCGTTCCCTCAACGCACATCGCAATTATCGGTGTGCCGTCAGCTATTGCGGAAAGTATCCGTTTTCCCTCACGCTCAAGTATTTGCTTTTCCTCCGTTTCGGAGGCATTGTCGGGTATTTTCTCGTCTGCAAGCTCGATTATTTTCAGCTTACAAAACCGTGAAAGACGCTTTTCATACTCGGCTATTGCGTCACGGAAAAACTTTTCCTTCAGCTTTCCTACGCACACGATAGATACTGTCATCAAAATGAGGTCACCTCGTATCTGTTGGCAACTATAAGCTGTACATCACCCTTTTCTGCACCGTTTTCGCAAAGCTTTGCAGAAACGGTGTTATATGCAAGAGCAGGTGTATTATTCTCGTTTGAAAGATGCGACAGCATAATTTTCTTCGTACCTCGGTTTGCAAGAGCTAATGCACATTTTGCTGAAAGCTCATTCGACATATGCCCGAAATTGCCGAGTATTCTTTTTTTAAGATTTTCGGGATAGCTTCCGTTTTTGAGCATTTCGATATCGTGATTTGCTTCAAGAATAACGGCATCACTGCCTGAAATACTGTCAAACAGTTCATTTGTCATTGTTCCTATATCTGTTGCGACGGAGTATTTCTTGCCGCCGCAGAAAAATCTGTATCCGACAGGGTCGGCGGCATCGTGCGGAATGGAAAACGCATTCGCCGTAACGTTGCCAAGCTCAAACGGTCGGTCAGGCTCTATAATTTTAATATTATCCTCGCCAATCCTTCCAATATCCATTGCGGAATGTGTCTGCTCGGTTGCATAAACGGGCAGGTTATAGCGTCTTGAAACTACTCCGATACCGCTTATATGGTCGATATGCTCGTGTGTTACCAGTATTGCGTCAAGGTCGCCGCCTTTAAGGTCAAGGCTGTCCAAAAGACACTCCAGACGCTTTCCGCTCATACCGCAGTCAACGAGGATATTAGTACCCTTATGCGAGATTAGCGAGCAGTTTCCCGAGCTGCCGCTGATTAGTGAACAAAGCATATTACTGCTCCTCCACTACCGTAATACGGCGGATATCGCCGCCAAGGCTTACAAATTTCGCCTCGAAATTCTCGTAGCCTCGGTCGATATGGTAAATATCGCTTATCATAGTTGTACCGTCAGCCATAAGACCTGCAATTATCAAAGCGGCACCGCCCCGCAGGTCGGTTGCACGCACCTGTGCTCCTGTCAGCTTGTCCACGCCGTTTATAATAGCGAGCTTGCCCTCGACACGTATTGCTGCACCCATACGGTTAAGCTCGCCGACATAGCGGAAACGGTCGTCCCATACACCCTCACGAGCCGAACTCGAGCCGTTGACAGTAGACAAAAATGTCACCAGCTGCGGCTGCATATCGGTAGGATAACCAGGGTAGGGGAGTGCGATAAAATTGATTTTCTTAAAGACAGTACCCTCGGGAACATAGACTCTCACACTGTCGTCAAATTCCTCAACAACAGCACCCGATTCGCATAATTTTGCACTGATAGGCTCAAGATGCCTTGGTATTACATTTTTTATGGTAACATCGCCACGGGTTGCGGCAGCGGCAATCATAAATGTGCCTGCTTCAATCTGGTCGGGGATTATCGAATAAACACCGCCGTGGAGGGAGGAAACACCTGTAATTTTTATGGTATCCGTTCCCGCACCTCTGATTTTTGCACCCATTGCGTTGAGGAAGTTCGCCAAATCAACAATATGCGGCTCTTTTGCGGCATTTTCGATAAGGGTAACACCCTTTGCAAGAACTGCACCGAGTATAATATTTATAGTAGCTCCCACAGAGGTTACATCAAAATATACGCTTGCACCCTTTAACTCCTCTGCCGAAGCATCAATTATTCCGTATTCGGTCTTTACGACAGCACCGAGTGCCTCGAAGCCTTTGATATGCTGGTCAATCGGGCGTGTGCCAAAATCACAGCCGCCGGGGGGCGGTATGATACACTTACCGCATCTGCCCAGAAGTGCGCCTACAAGATACATAGAGCCACGCATCTTCATTGCCATAGACTCGTCGGGCTTATGCGAGCTGACGCCGCTGCAATCGATGTCTACGGTGTTATCGTTTATGTAGTCCACCTTTGCACCGAGCGAACGGAGTATTTCAAGATATAGCTTAACGTCCTTTATGGACGGAAGATTTTCCAGACGGCAGACGCCGTTTATAAGCAAACAGGCAGGAATGATGGCAACGGCGGCATTTTTTGCACCGCTGATTGTAACCTCACCCGAAAGGCAAGCCCCACCCTTAATAACAAGCTTTTCCACAGTAATATCCTCTCCTAAAAGATGATTATATTCAGTAAAATAATGCACATACACTTATACATTATATATAATAACACACATTGAGCCAAAATGCAAAACAAAAATGAAAAAAAGTCTGAATTTTACAAAATTTTTCCTCTGAAACGAAAAAAACTGCCGCAAAAGCAGCAGTTATGTTCAAAATTGCGTCACAAAATCAGACTGCGCGTGTAACCTTTCCCGAACGCAGGCAGCGAGTGCAAACACATACCGTCTTTGGAGTACCGTTTACAACAGCCTTTACCTTACGGATATTGGGCTTCCACATTCTGTTTGAACGTCTGTGTGAGTGGCTGACTTTGATACCGAAAGCAACACCCTTACCGCAAACTTCACACTTTGCCATGTCAATACACCTCCTATTACAGTTCAAAACTCTCAAAACACGTCTATTTTAACATATTAAATTTGAAATTGCAATACTTTTTAATAAAAAAAATAAAAAAATCCGAAGATTTCCAATTTTTTTTCAAAATACTATTTCAAAATGAAATAAAATGCGGTATAATATAAATTGAGTTACTATACAAAAAAAGATAAAGGAGCCTTGGAAATGAGTGAAACTGTATTTACCATACCGCTTAATAAGGTAATAGAGGAATTTTCGTGCGAAAAGCTTTACGAGGCGAGTAATATCGACAGCGTTCTGATATCGACTGCCGATGTAAACCGTCCTGCCTTGCAGATAGTGGGATATTTTGATTATTTCGACCCGAACAGAATTCAGATTATGGGAAAGGTGGAGCTTACCTATCTGGAGCAATTCCCAGCCGAAAAGAGAAAAAGCCTTCTTCGTCCGCTTTTCGAAAAGCCGATACCCTGCCTTGTTATAACAAGGGGAATGCAGGTTCAGCCCGAAATGACCGAGCTTGCCAAGGAATATGATATTACGCTCCTTCGCACAGAGGAAACAACCTCGGAGTTTGTCAGTGCACTCATAAGCTATCTGCACGTTCAGATTGCACCCAGACGTACACGCCACGGCGTTCTTGTCGAGGTTTACGGCGAGGGTATTTTAATACTCGGCGAGTCGGGCGTCGGTAAGAGCGAAAATGCGATTGAGCTTTTGAAAAGAGGTCACCGTCTTGTTGCCGATGACGCTGTTGAAATCAAGAGAGTTTCATCAAAAACGCTTGTAGGCAGTGCACCCGATATTATACGTCATTTTGTGGAGCTTCGAGGCATAGGTATTATAGATGTCAAGGAAATTTTCGGTATCGGTGCTGTTAAGGACACCGAGAGCATTGATATGATTATCCATCTTGAGCATTGGGTGGAGGGTAAGCAGTATGACCGTCTTGGTATGGTTGACGAATATACTAATATTATGGGTATCAATGTTCCCAGCCTTACCGTACCTGTCCGCCCTGGACGAAATCTTGCAATCATAATAGAGGTTGCGGCAATGAACAATCGTCAGAAGCGTATGGGATATAACGCAGCAGTTGAACTAAACAACCGTCTGATGAAACAAATGCAGGAAAATTTACAATGAAAATACCGACCGAAAGGAAATATAAATCAGGGAGACAGCTATGCTAAAGGATTTTGAATGTATAAAGTATAACGAGCCGATGAAAAACCATACCACCTTTCGGGCGGGAGGCAGTGCGGATATGCTTGCAGAGCCAAAGTCAACGGCAGAGCTTGCCGAAATTCTTGCGGCGGCAAAAGCGGAGAATGTACCCGTAACTGTAATCGGCAACGGTTCAAATCTGCTTGTGACCGATAAGGGCATAAGGGGACTTGTCGTGAAAATTTTCCGCAGTCTTTCCGATATAACAGTTGACGGCGAGTATATAACCGCCTCGGCAGGTGCGTTGCTTTCAAGAGCTGCATCGGCCGCATACGAAAATTCGCTTGCGGGCTTTGAGTTTGCCTCGGGTATTCCAGGTACAATCGGCGGTGCACTCTATATGAATGCAGGTGCATACGGCGGTGAAATGAAGGACGTTTTTGTGAAATGTGAATATATTTCGGACGGTCAGCTTAAAACCATATCGCAAGATGAGGCAAAGCTTTCCTACCGAAGAAGTGTGTTCTGCGAAAACGGAGGAATTATCACAAGTGTTACCGTTAAGCTTCAAAAAGCGGATAAGGCGGAAATCTTAGCCAAAATGAACGATTACAAAAACCGCCGTGTGGAAAAGCAGCCGCTTGAATTTGCCTCGGCGGGCAGTACCTTCAAGCGTCCCGAGGGACATTTTGCAGGTGCATTGATTGAAAAAGCAGGCTTGAAGGGTATGAAAGTGGGAGCAGCGGAGGTTTCCGAAAAGCACGCAGGCTTCATTATCAACAGAGGCGGTGCAACGGCGACCGATATACTTGAGCTTATTGAGCTTGTGAAGGAAAAGGTGTATGAGGACTCGGGAGTAGTGCTGGAGCCTGAGGTGAAAATTTTAGGGGAGAAATAATGGAAGGGAGCAAGGGCAGATGAGGTTTGTTGTAGTCACAGGGCTTTCGGGAGCAGGAAAGTCGCAGACGGTGAAATATCTTGAGGATATGGGATTTTTCTGCATTGACAATCTGCCGCCTGTGCTGATGCCCAAGCTTGCCGAGATTGTATCGGCAAATATGAAATATGAAAAGGTCGCCTTTGTGATTGATATGCGTGTGGGCGAGATGATAAACGAGCTTTCCGACGACCTTGCACGGCTAAAAGAAAAGGGGTATGAATATAAGCTCCTGTTTATGCAGGCGAGTGATGAGGTGCTTGTCAAGCGTTATAAGGAAACACGCCGCAGCCACCCGATGAACAGCGAAAACGGACTTTTGAGCAGTATTAAAAAGGAAAGAAAGCTGCTTTCGGGACTTCTGGACGCTGCCGATGTCGTGATTGACACCTCCGATTTGGCGGTTGGAGAGCTTGGTGCAAGGCTTCGTGATATTTTCTCGGAGGATACAAAAAACGAAATGGCAATCAATCTGCTTGCTTTCGGCTTTAAGTACGGAATACCTGCCGATGCAGACCTTGTCTTTGACGTAAGATGTTTCCCTAATCCGTTTTACGATGATGAATTGAGATACAAAACGGGTAATGACAAGGCGGTGCAGGACTTTGTAATGTCGGGTGGCGATGCGAGAGTATTTCTTGATAAGCTGTGCGATATGCTTTTAATGCTCTTTCCGCTTTATATCGGCGAGGGCAAGGCGAGTACTACCGTTGCAATCGGCTGTACGGGCGGTAAGCATAGGAGCGTAACCTTTGTAAATAAGGTGTATGACGCACTGACTAAGGCAGGCTACAGCGTGAACAGGATATACAGGGATATAGAAAAGGGACGGAAAGGATAATTGAGATGTCTTTCTCAGCGGAGATTAAGGACAAAATTGCAGATATAAATACCGAATGTGACTTTTGCGGTGTGGCAAAGCTTGCGGGACTGATGCGTTTTGCGGCAGATTTCGGAGGCGGCAGAGCGGTGATTTCAACAGAAAACAAAAGCGTAGCCGATTGTGCGGCAAGGCTTACCGCCGAGTGCTTTAATATAACCACCGATTATGAGTACAATTCACATTCCAAGCTTTATAAAAGTACACCTACTGCGGCGGAAGAGGATATTTTATGTACAGAGCTTGCGGCTGACGGCTCGGGTAATCAGCTTATGCCGTTTGCATGCTGCCGCAGAGCGTTCCTGACGGGTGCGTTTTTAGGCGGCGGCTCGGTGAATGACCCGAAAAAAAGCTATCATCTTGAGTTTGATACGAGAAAAAAGGAATATGCGGTGGACGTGCTTTTTGCACTTGCAAATGAGGGTGTGAATGCAAAGATAACCGAACGCAAGGGCAGATTTGTTGTATATCTTAAGGATTATGAGCAGATTGCGGCGGTGCTTGGCATAATTGGAGCGGGCTATGCGGCACTTGAGCTTTATAATGTATCGGTCGAAAAGGAAATACGAAACGACGTTAACCGCCGTGTCAACTGCGACAATGCAAACCTTGACAAGCAATCAAAGGCGGCGTCAAGGCAGCTTATGGCAATTGCGAAAATTGAGAAGAAAATGGGACTTTCCTCGCTTTCCGACGTACTTCGTGAAATGGCTCAAATACGCAGGGAGTACCCCGAGGACAGCATACAGGAGCTTGGCGGAAGGCTTAATCCGCCGATTGGAAAGTCGGGGGTGAACCACAGACTTAACCGATTGATAGAAATTGCGGAAAAATTATAATAAGCAAGGGAGGAGAAAAAGTGAGCTTTGCACATCTGCACACACATACCGAGTTCAGTCTTTTGGACGGTGCGGTAAGCATAAAAAAGCTTATTGCACGGGTTAAGGAGCTTGGTATGGAGTCTGTTGCAATAACCGACCACGGCAATATGTACGGTGTGATTGATTTCTACCGTGAGGCGAAAGCACAGGGTATTCACCCTGTAATCGGCTGTGAGGTTTATGTTGCACCCGCCAGCCGTTTCGATAAGACGAAAGATGATGATAAGTATCACCATCTTATTCTCCTCTGTGAAAATATGACGGGTTATAAAAACCTGATAAAGATGGTTTCGGCAGGCTTTATTGAAGGCTTTTACTATAAGCCGAGAATAGATTTTGAGCTTTTGTCAGCACATTCCGAAGGATTGATTGCACTTTCAGCGTGTCTTGCGGGCGAGGTGCCGAGAGCACTTGCCGCAGACGATTATGAGGGTGCTAAAAAGGTTGCCGAAAAGTACTTGAATTTGTTCGGTAGGGACAACTATTTTATCGAGCTTCAGGATCACGGGATTGCTGAGCAGAAGCGTATCAATCCGCAACTTGTGCGGCTTGCAAAAGAGCTTGGTGTGGGAGTTGTTGCAACGAATGATATTCACTATGCAACACGTGAGGACGCAAAATATCAGGACGTGCTGATGTGTATTCAGACGCACCGTACGGTGGACGAGCCTGACAGAATGAAATTTGAAACAGAGGAATTTTATATCAAATCGCCTGAGGAAATGGCGGCACTGTTCAAATATGCTCCCGATGCAATTGACAATACAGGCGAAATCGCAAAAAGATGCGTGGTTGACTTTGACTTTAATTCACGTCATCTTCCCGAATATGATGTTCCCAAAGGAAAAACGGCGTTTGAGTATCTGTCCGAGCTTTGTCACGAGGGACTTTATAAGCGGTATGGTAACGTAACGGACGAGCTTTTGAAGCGTCTTGACTATGAGCTTAACGTTATCAACGGTATGGGCTTTGTCGATTATTTCCTTATTGTATGGGATTTCGTGAACTTTGCCAAAACCCACGGTGTTATGGTAGGCCCCGGCAGAGGCTCTGCGGCAGGAAGTCTTGTCAGCTACACTCTGCGTATCACCGACATTGACCCGATACGCTACAGCCTTATTTTCGAGCGTTTCTTAAACCCCGAGCGTGTGTCGATGCCCGATATTGATATTGATTTCGAGCCAGAGGGCAGACAAAAGGTAATCGACTATGTAATTGAAAAGTACGGTGCAGACAATGTGGCACAGATTATCACTTTCGGTACGATGAAGGCAAAGCTTGCCGTGCGTGATGTGGGCAGAGCGCTCAATATCAGCTATGCCGACACCGACAGAGTTGCAAAGCTTATCCCGAACGAGCTTGGTATTACGATTGACAAGGCACTCGAAATATCAAAGGAGCTGAAAACGCTCTACGAGAGCGACGAGCGTGTGCGTGAGCTACTTGATACCTCACGTGCGATTGAAGGTCTTTCAAGGCACTCGGGAACTCACGCAGCAGGTGTTGTGATAACGAGCGAGCCGATTGTGGAGTATGTACCCTTGCAGACTAACGAGGACGTTATAACCACGCAGTTTGTTAAGGATACAATCGAAAGCTTAGGACTTCTGAAAATGGACTTCCTCGGTCTTAAAAATCTGACAATTATTGAAAATGCGATTAAAATTATCGAAAAGACAAGGGGAATAAAAATCGAGCTTGATAAGCTTGATTATGATATAAAAGAGGTTTATGAGAATATTTCGGGCGGAAATACCGACGGCGTGTTCCAGATAGAGAGTGCAGGTATGAAGTCCTTTATGCAGGAGCTTAAGCCGGGCTGTCTTGAGGATATCATAGCAGGTATCGCTCTTTACCGTCCTGGTCCGATGGACTCAATACCGAGATATGTGTATAACAAATCGCACCCCGATGAGGTGAAATACAAGCACCCGCTTTTAGAGCCAATTTTAGACGTTACCTACGGCTGTATGGTATATCAGGAGCAGGTAATGCAGATAGTGCGTGATATGGCAGGCTATTCGCTTGGAAGTGCGGATATGCTCCGACGTGTTATCAGTAAGAAAAAAGCCGATAAAATGGAAATTGAACGCAAAAATTTCATTTACGGCAAGCAGAACGAGAACGGTGAATGGGAAATTGAAGGCTGTATAAACCGAGGTATTGACGAGGCGGTTGCAACCGACATCTTCAACGAGATGAGTGATTTTGCCAACTATGCATTCAACAAATCTCACGCAGCGGCATATGCCTATCTGACCTATCAGACAGCATACCTCAAAACCTTTTACCCCGTGGAGTTTATGGCGTCGCTTATTTCTTCGGCGGACAGTACTGATAAAATCAATGGCTATCTTGTAAACTGTGCGGAGCTTGGCATCAAAAAGCTGCCGCCCGATATCAATTCGAGCGAGGACAGCTTTACCGTGGAAAACGGTGCGATAAGATTTGGACTTTCTGCTGTCAAGAATGTCGGCAAGGGATTTATCAAAGCGGTTGTTGCAGAACGTGAGGAAAACGGTCTGTTTACCGATTTCTTTGATTTTGCGTCGAGAATGGCGGATAAGGAGCTTAACAGGCGTGCAATAGAGGGACTTATAATGTGCGGAGCGTTTGACTCGACAGGTGCAAAGCGGTCACAGCTGATGCAGGTCTTTGAGAGTGTAATTGACGGCGAGGCAAAGGAAAAGAAAAGCAATGTGTCGGGACAGTTCAGCCTTTTTGACGAGCCTGTTTTTGAGGAGGAGTCAAAGGTAAGCGAGCTTCCCGATATCCCCGAATTTGACAAAAAACAGCTTTTGAATATGGAAAAAGCCTCGGTCGGAATGTACCTTTCAGGTCACCCGATGGAGGAATATCAGACGGAGGCGACGAAGCTTTCAAACGGTGTGAACGTCGGCAAAATCCTCGCCGCAGGTGAAACGGACGAGGACGGAAATCCGCAGGAGGGTGAAATTTATGACGGTCAAAGGGTTACAATAGCAGGAATAATCACCGCAAGAAAGGATAAAACAACCAAAAATAACCGCAGAATGACATTCTTGAGATTAGAAGACCTTTACGGCGGTATCGAGGTGCTTGTATTTCCGAAAATTTACGATAACCTGTCCCCAATGCTGAAAGAGGAAGAGGTTATTATTGCAACGGGAAATGTAAGCTTGCGTGAAGATGAAGAGCCGAAGCTCCTTTTGGAGGAAGCCGCACTGATGTCCGATTATCTTGCACAACAAAGCAAAAAACAAGGGGACACAAAATTACCCGATGGTAAAAAAATCTTTATAAGAATGGGGACACAAAACAAGACGGTAACGGAAAAAACACTGAAGCTTCTGGAAAAATATTCGGGAAGTGTTCCCGTTGTACTCTATATTGCAGATACAAAAAAGCGTTTTTGCGTACCAGAAAGATATTTTGCAACACCCTCCGAAGGTCTTTTTGACGAACTTTGTGCTATGTTTGGCGGAGATAATGTCAAGTTGTACTAAATTTTGTAATATAATGAATATTTTTGAAGAAAAGATATTGAAATTTCTTCCAAAATAATATATAATATACAAGGTTAAGCTTTTGACTTATCCGACATAATATATACAAGAAACATCTTTATGCCGAAATGGCAGAAGGGGACAGGAAATAATGAATAAATTACGCTACGGCGGATTATTTGCGGAAGGGCAGGCAGAGTAATATGTGGACGGTGGTTTATCTTGCAAACAGCACCGATTTAATGAACAGTATTTGCTGCTTGCTTGACAGCAACGGTATCATAAACAGAGTTCACGCAATACAGCCTGCTGAGTTTGATGCAGGAATGTGCTATGACGTTTTAGTACCTGCTGCTGAGGTAAGTGCGGCACATGCGCTTATACTTGACGAAGAACTGTAATGAAAGGAATAGATGATTATGAACAAGGAAATTAGAAAAATCGGTGTATTAACAAGTGGCGGCGACGCACCGGGTATGAATGCGGCTATCCGTGCCATTGTCAGAACTGCTTGCTATCATAATCTTGAAGTAATGGGCGTTGTAAGAGGCTATAACGGTCTTATTAACGGCGAGTTAATCCCAATGAATGCAAGAAGCGTTTCCGAAACACTGCAGAAGGGCGGTACAATTCTGCAGACGGCGAGATGCCGTGAATTCAAGGAGGCTGCAGGTGTTCAGAGAGCGTACGACACAGCTAAAACCTATGGACTTGATGGTCTTATCGTTATCGGCGGTGACGGTTCTTTCCGTGGTGCGAGAGATTTGACACGTATAGGACTTCCGACGATTGCAATGCCTGGTACAATTGATAACGATATCGGCTGCAGCGAGTACACAGTAGGATATGATACCTGCCTTAATACCGTTATTGAGGCTGTTGATAAAATCCGTGATACCTCATCTTCTCACGAAAGATGCTCTGTAATCGAGGTAATGGGCAGAGATGCGGGATATATCGCTATCAATGCGGGAATTGCCTGCGGTGCGGAGGTTGTGCTTGTCCCCGAAAAGGAATACAAGTTCGACGCTGACGTATTGAGAGTTGTGCTTGAGGGTAAGACCCGAGGCAGAAAGCACAGCATTATCATTGTTGCAGAGGGCGTTAAGGGTATGAGCGTGCTTGAAATGGCAAAGGAGATAGAGAATAAGACGGGCATTGAAACACGTGCCACAATTCTCGGTCATATTCAGCGTGGCGGTTCACCGTCTGCAAGGGACAGAGTTAATGCGAGCCTGATGGGTTCAAAGTGCGTTGAGCTTCTGCTTGAAGGCAAGTCAAACCGTGTTGTGGTTATGAAGGACGGTCAGATAGTTGATATAGATATCGAAGAAGGACTTAAAATGAAGAAAGCAATCCCCGAAGAGATGTTCGAGATTGCGAAAAAGCTTTCCACTTGATATATTAAGGCTGCGCTCTTAATGAGTACAGCCTTGTTTTTTGACAAAGATTTAACAATGGAGGATATTTACGCTATGAGAAAGACTAAAATTATATGTACAATGGGACCTGCTACCGATGATGATAAGGTACTGCGTGACCTGATGATAGCAGGTATGGACGTTGCCAGAATTAACTTTTCCCACGGAACACACGAGCAGGCAAAGGAGCGTATGGACAGAATTAAGAGAGTTCGTGAGGAGCTTGATATTCCTGTTGCAATTATGCTTGATACCAAAGGCCCCGAAATTCGTCTGAAAAAGTTCAAGGACGGAAAAGCTACGCTTACCGAGGGTGAAAAATTCACACTTTACACCTATGATGTTGAGGGTGACTCAAACGGTGTGTCTATCACATATAAGGATTTGCCGAAGGATATCACGGTCGGCACACGTCTTTTGATTGATGACGGTCTTATTGAGATTGAGGCACTGTCGGTCAAGGCGGATAAAATCATTTGTGAGGTAAAAAGCGGCGGTGAGGTGTCCGATTCCAAGGGTGTAAATGTCCCGAATGTATCCCTTTCGATGCCGTATATGAGCCAGAAGGATATTGACGATATTGTTTTCGGTATAAAGGAGGATGTAGATTTTATTGCGGCATCATTCGTCCGTACTGCCGACGACGTACTGCAAATCAGAGGTCTTTTGGAAAAGCACGGTGCAAGTGATATCAGAATTATTTCCAAAATCGAAAACGGCGAGGGTGTTGAGAATATTGACGATATCATCAAGGTTTCCAACGGTATAATGGTTGCCCGAGGCGATATGGGCGTTGAAATTCCGCTTGAGGTGCTGCCCGTTATGCAAAAGCGTATTATCAAAAAGACCTACCGTGCGGGTAAGGTTGTTATAACCGCAACACAGATGCTTGATTCTATGATAAGAAATCCCAGACCGACAAGAGCGGAAACTACCGACGTTGCAAATGCAATTTATGACGGCACAAGTGCTATTATGCTGTCGGGTGAAACGGCAATCGGCAAGTATCCGATTGAAACGGTTAAAACGATGTCAACCATAGCAGAGCGTACCGAGCGTGATATTGACTATGTAAAAAGGCTGAATAATGTTTCGGTTGACATTTCCAATACCGATGTTACGAATGCACTTTCTCACGCTACCTGCACAACGGCTCACGATTTGGGTGCGTCGGCAATTATTGCCCTGACCTACGGCGGTACAACGGCACATATGATATCAAAGTACCGTCCGAAATGCCCGATTATTGCACCTACAATCTGCCAGAAGGCACGCAGACAGCTCAATCTTTCCTGGGGTGTTGTCCCTGTAATGAGTGAAATGAGAAGCAACTCCGACGAGCTGTTTGAACACGCTGTTGAATGTGCAAGAAAAACCCGAATTGTCAAAAACGGTGATTTGGTCGTAATTACAGGCGGTGCACCGATTGGTGTCAGCGGTACGACAAATATTATGAAGGTACACCTTGTCGGCGATATCCTTGTACGGGGCGAAGGCATCACCAAGCTTCACGCAACGGCAAGAGTTTGCGTTGCAAATACCGTCGGCGAGCTTGAGAAGAATTTTGAAGATGGCGACATAGTTGTAAATCGTGTCACTACGCCCGATATGGTAAGCTACCTCAAAAAGGCGGCAGGTATTATAACAGAGGAACAGGGTGCGACCTGTTATGCGGCTATTCTCGGTCTTGCACTTGATATTCCGATTATAACAGGTGCGAAAAATGCTACCGAAATCCTGAAATCAGGTACAGTTATTACCGTAGACGCCGCACAGGGCTTTGTTTACGGCGGTACGGAAAGAATAGCGGCAAACGAGTGAAAGAAGGCTTTTGATGAAAACGACAACTCTTTTGGAGGTCAGATACGCAGAAACCGATATGATGGGCATTATGCACCATTCGAGGTATTATCCGTGGTTTGAAGTGGCAAGAGGCGATTTTATAAAGCAAATCGGAATGAGCTACAGCGAAATGGAGCAAATGGGTATTATGCTGCCGCTTATAGAGTCGGGAGCAAAATATATCGAAGGCTTAAAATACGAGCAGAAGGCGGAGGTTACCTGCTCTTTGTGTGAGCTTAGTGCCGCACGCTGCGGCTTTGCTTATACCGTCCGCCGCCTTTCTGACGGCAAAATCACAACAACGGGTATTACCCGTCACGGTTTTGTTGCAGCGGACACCTTCAGACCGATAAATATGAAGAAAAAGTATCCTGAATTATATGAAAAGCTTATGTCAATTGTTGAAGTGTCGGGAGGTATCGAATGAAGATAGTAATGCTTGATGCAAAAACGCTCGGTGATGATTTGAGCTTTTCTGCTCTTGAAGCGGTGGGCGAGCTTACCGTATATCCTGCAACAAAGCAGTCGGAGGTAGCAGAACGCATATCCGACGCTGAGGTTGTGATTGTAAATAAGCTGAAAATGAATGAAACTTGCCTCGAAAATGCCGAAAAGCTACGACTTATCTGTGTAACGGCAACGGGGTTTGATAATATCGACCTTGAATATTGCAGAAAGAGAAGCATTGCCGTTACAAACGTAGTCGGCTATTCCACCGATTCGGTAGCACAGCTGACGGTGGCACTTGCCCTCGAATGTGTAATGCATATGAGAGAGTACACCGATTTTGTAAAAAGCGGCGACTATTCAAAAAGCGGTGTTGCAAACCGCCTGACGCCTTGCTTTTATGAGCTTTCGGGCAAACGCTGGGGCATTGTCGGTATGGGTAATATCGGTAAAAAGGTTGCTAAAATTGCCGAGGCATTCGGCTGTGAGGTAGTATGCACAAAACGTAAGAATGAGGGCAATTTAAACGTAGTACCGCTTGATGAGCTGATGCAAAGCTCCGATATCATATCAGTGCATTTGCCGCTTTCACAAGAAACGAGAGGTATAATAAGCCGTGATATGCTGTCTGTTATGAAGGACGGTGCAGTAATCGTAAATGTTGCCCGTGGTGCGGTAATTGATGAAAAGGCACTTGCCGATGAGGTGGAAAGCGGAAGAATTTTCGCCGCCTGTGACGTATATTCTACCGAGCCGTTCGGTGATGACCACCCGTTTTACAGGATAAGGGACAGGAAAAATCTCGTACTTACTCCGCATATGGCTTGGGGTGCATATGAAGCACGCATACGCTGTATGGAGGAGATTGCAAAGAATATCGAAGCGTTCTATCGTAATGAAAAAAGAAACAGAGTGGATATATAAAAAAGTGGTGTCGCTTAAACGACACCACTTTTTTATAGTACATCTGCCATATCTAATATTAACTTTTCAGTTTTATCCCAGCCAAGACACGGGTCGGTAATCGACTTTCCGTAAATGCAC
>JAFULX010000059.1 GCA_017483065.1 Clostridia bacterium
GATTTTGGATATATGCAAAATGTTGATAGAACTATGTATATAATTGTTAAGCCAAATTCTTTTGCATACAACCCTGCAAGAATAAATGTAGGCTCTTTAGGTTATTACGAAGGTACAGAAAACGTGATAGTATCGTCACTTTACGAGGTTTTTCAAACTGCTGACTATGTAGATGATGTGTTTCTGAATTACTGGTTTAAAACCAAGAACTTTATGGATTGGATTGCAAAGCTCCAAGAGGGAAGTGTGCGACAATACTTTTATTATGATAAACTTTGCGAGTGCAAAATGAATATGCCATCCGTAGCCGAACAGAAACAAATCGGCACATATTTCCGCAACCTCGACAACCTTATCACCCTTCATCAGCGTTCGTACAATTTGGAACAAGAGTCGAAAACAACTAACGCTTGGGAACAGCGTGAGTTCAATTCTGTATTCACAATGCTTCAAAATAACACCTTATCAAGAGCCGAACTTGTAGCTGATAATGGTGCTGCTATGAATGTACATTATGGTGATATTCTTGTAAAATACGGTGAGGTTCTTGACTTAGAAATTGAAGCACTTCCGTACATTGAGTCAGAACAAGTGGTATCTAAATTCAAGTCCTCATATCTTCAAAATGGTGATGTCATAGTTGCTGATACTGCGGAAGATGAAGCGGTCGGAAAATGCACTGAAATAGCGAATTTAAGCGATGTTACTGTTATCTCTGGACTTCATACAATACCTTTAAGACCTCAACAGAAATTTGCTTCTGGCTATCTCGGATATTATCTGAATTCCAACTCTTATCACGACACTTTAATACCACTTATGCAAGGAACAAAGGTGACATCTATTTCTAAATCCGCTTTGCAAGGAACAAGCATTTGTTATCCTACTTCTTATGAAGAACAACAGCAAATCGGCTCCTATTTCCGCAACCTCGACAACCTTATCACCCTTCATCAGCGTAATTCTTACGGCTTACATCTTCCGCAAGGTGTATACCCATCGGCGATAGCTTGGTCATAATCATTTGTAAACGCCTTATTCGACTCTTTCATATCATCAACGGAGGAACAGCTCGCATAATGTATCTTCTTTGAGTTAGTATTAAGAACATAAGTTGTTCCGCTATCCTCAACAGGTGTGTTCTGCTCCTGCTGTACTGTCGTAGTTGTCGTTGTAACTGGCGGTGTATATTCAGACGGATTTACATTAACCGAAATATTTGAGCCGTCGGAAGTGAATACAATCGTTCCTTGCAGGTCAGTGCGATAAACATCAATGCTTCTATCATCAAGACGCTTAAGTACATCATCGGTTGGGTGTCCGTAGGAATTATGAAGTCCGCAACTGATAACCGCATAGCTCGGCTCAACTTTTTTCAGAAAGTTTGAAGAAGATGAACTGTCAGAGCCGTGATGTCCGACTTTAAGAACATCACACTTAATATTAGTCCATATCCCGTCCTCCTCGGACTTTTCAGCATCGCCTGTGAACAAGAACTTATCATCGCCATAGGTCAGCTTGATTACAACAGAGTTGTTGTTCTGTTCGTCATAATCAATCTCCTTTGGAGCGACAACCTCAATAAGAAGATTTGCTTCGTTGTAAATTACATCACCTGCCATAATATCGTGAACAGCAGCTCCGCTTTCATCAACAGCGTTTAGCATATCCTCGTAGATTGATGTAGTAGCAACAGCAGATGTCATATAAAAGTTCCCAATGTTAAAACTGTCAAGAACAACAGGCAGACCGCCTATGTGGTCGCTGTGTGCGTGAGTTGCAACAACATAATCAATCGTGTCATAGCCCTGTGTGTAAATGTAAGTTACGACTTTATCAGCTTGGTCTGTTTCTCCTGCGTCAATGAGCATTGCTTCACCGTTAGGAAGCTCAATGAATGTGCTGTCCCCTTGGTCAACATCTATGAAATGAACTTTCATCTCGTCACTGAACTCTGTGATTTCAACATCTGGCTCGGTAGTTGTTGAAGCTGGAGTTGTAGTAGTTGCCGAGGTAGTGGTTGTCACAGCTTCTGTTGCGGAAGATGTTGTTTGTTCTATGCTTTCAAGTATTTCTTGCGGTGTAGTGCTGCTCTCGGATTCTTCTATACTTGTGGCAATACTTGTTTCAGATTTTGCGTTTGAGCTTGATACAGAATACGTGCTTGTGTCAAGCTCACAGCCAGAAAAAAGAAACGATGCCGATAGGAAAATAGCCAGTAAAGATATAGGTTTACTTTTCATAAGAGTACCTCCGAATTGTAGTTTATATCTTAATTATAGCAAAGTCGTTGTATCATTTTCGGGACAACGAAATATAAAATTTCAGCCAAAACTACTTTTGCTTTGTAGCTTTGGCTTTTTCAATTTCATTCGATTTTTCAAAAAGTGAGCAAATGTCTTATTTCAAAGGAGTTTGCTATAAAAATTATAACATTGTCTTACAAGTAAGTCAAGTGCTTTTCTTGTGGTACTGATTAAATCATCCGAAAGAGATATAATAAAATCAGAAGATTTTTATGGAGGACAGCTTATGAGAAAAGAAGTTTCTTTCAAAAATCGTGATAGATTTATTCAGTTGGGTATTGCGATTTCCTCGCTTAGAAAAGTGCGTGGTATGTCACAAGAGAAGCTTGCAGAGAAGGCAGGCATAAGTCGTTCTTTGCTTAGTGTAATTGAAGCACCTAATACCGCCAACAGCTTTTCTCTTGAAGTGCTGTACGACATTGCCGACGCATTGGAGGTTACTCCCGCAGACCTGATTAACGCTTCACTATTCTCAGATAACATCATCAATAAAAAGCACGATTAAAAAGTAAAACGACAGACTTTGTAGAATTTCTACATCGTCTGTCGTTCTTTTTTTATTCCAGTTCTCCCATTCGTTTCTTTGAACGTTCCTGTTCTTGTGCTTTATCTCTGCCTAAAATCATATCGACATTTTTCATCGTCGCTTGCAATTCTGAAAGCTCTGACTTTTCGGAATAGTAGCTCTCGTAGAGTTTGTCTTTCTCGGCAAGCAAAGCCTTTTGCTCTGCTCTTAAATCTTTGATTAACGGAGCTTTACCGCCGTTAAATCTTTTCTTGAGATACTTCTCGGCAGCACCGAAAATAATCAAATCCGCTTCGTGTTCCTTACGATAACGCTCCTTGAAAACGACAGTTTCAAGTTTGTCAGCAATCGGCTTGGTTTTACGATAGCTGTCAATGTTATGAATTTCCTCATCAATGGTTTTTAAGCGTTTTTCTATTTCCTTGATACGAGTTCGAGTGCTGTTATAACTTTCTCGTGTTGCTTCGGTTTTTTCGGAAAGTTTATTGTAGTCAAGGAGATTATGCTCCGTCAGGAAGTTCAGAGTGTTTGCCATAGTCTTGATGTTTTGAACGGTTGCCCATTGTCTGTATGCTTCAGGATTTTTCTGTCGCTCCTTCATCGCATTTTCAATGTCAATGATAAGCGAAACTCTCTGTGAGCTTTCGATTTCAATACGCTTTCCGCCAGCAATTCTGTTGCGTATTTGTTCTTCTGTGTAGTCAGCTCCGAGAGTTTTGGAACGGGTAAAGCGTTCCTGTCCTTCGGCTCGGAACGAAATATATTTGCCCGATTTTATTTCGTACTTTTCTCTTTGCATAAGCAAAAGAAACTCATCCCAATCTCTCGCCTTGATGATACAGCGGTCAATATTCTGACGAAGCAAAGATTTCCAACTCTGCCCCTTCTTGTCGAGCGAATGTTCATAATGGGACTTACCCTTATCCTTTGGCTCGGCAACAACAGACAATCCATATTCCTTGCAAAGCATATCACTTGTCCGTCGAATAAAGTAATAACTGTTAGGACTGCTGTTGTATTTTCCGAAGTCTTTGAAGCTTACAGAATTTGCGATGATGTGATTATGAACATTGCCCCTATCAATGTGAGTGGCAATGACATATTGAAATCTTCCCTTGAAAACTTTATCGGCAAGTTCAATTCCAATCTTGTGAGCTGTTTCATAATCTACTTCGCCCGGCGAGAAAGATTGTATCAGATGAAACGCGAGGTATCCGTCCTTCTTATCGACTTTTTCTTTTGTTCTCATAAATTGTTGATAAGCAGTTTCGGGAACACAGCCATAACCATCAACAAGCAAAGTGCCGTCAGTTTTCTTCGGGTTCTGAATATAATTCAGAGCTTTGGTTAAGGTAGTTGTGATAGGATGGATTTTAGTAATTGCCATATTTCCTCCTGCTTTTGTTTGAGCTGTCGCATATCCTCCGCATAAATATTGTCCGTAGAATTTATGCGTTTTGCAATCTGATTTATGTTCTTGCTTACTCCGTGTATATCTTCGAGAGCTTTATCAAAACAGCTCATATCAACATTAAGCAGATAGCCGTCAAGTGCTAATTTACGGAGAAAAGTAGACATATTTTTTAGCCCTATTAGTTCCATTCTTTTATGTATTGCTGCTTTTTCATCGGCAGTTACAAAAAATCTTAAAAGGACATCTCTTGTTCTTTTTCCCATAGTATATCCTCCCTGCAAATGAGAATTTGTTTGCATAAATCTGCGGCAGTATTGTCGCATTCAAAAGGGTCTGGGAATTCCCAGCAAGCGAATTTCGGATGATTTTCTCGGCAGAGAAAACGAGCGAAATTCTGATTTGTGACGATTGACTTTTTCCTTGAAAAAGCAGAGTGTAGCCACAAATCATATGCTTGCTGTCAACTCCCCGCACCGCAGTGCTTGAACAACTTTTTCAAAGACCGTTCCTTTTTTTGAACGGCTTTTTCTAAGATTAGCTGAACTTTTCGACGAGCTTGTTCTCGGAGAAATTTTCGATTTCGCCTTTCAGAACCGCTACGAGATGATAGTAATAACACAGATGAGCTTTCTTTAAAAGACGGTAATATGTTGAACGAGATATTTCAAGAATTCTCATTACATCGTCGCTGTCTAATTCAAGGTTATCAAAGTAAAGCATATCAAGAATTTTGAAATAAACTGCTCCTTCTTTCGGATAGCATTGAACTAAATGACGAACATTTTCAAGCAACTTCGTCAGTTGTAAGTCCGTGTAACACACGAACACTTTATCATAAAAGTGTTGTTCGTCTTTCTTGGTTTCAAAAGGGACAAGACCCTCAACAATATCTGATAGCTGCTTACGGCTTGTTGTGTATAATTCTTTTTCGAGATATACAAGTTTATTGTTGACGATATGGTTGATGACACGGTAAAGTTTAAGGACGGACTTAACTGTTTTCTCTTTTTCTTTGTCGCTAATTTTCATAACATCACTCATAATTTTCCTCCATTTCATCTGAGCTTGTCTTAGCTTTTTTTAAAACCCTATTGACAAATCGTTCGTGTTGGGTTATAATAAAAGACGAACAAAAACCATAAACCCATTATACTTGCTAAACAGTCAAATGTCAATAGGAATTTCAAAATTTTGTTCGCATTATGCGAACGCTACCGAACGGAGGATATATATGGAACTTAAAGACAGGATTGCTGGTATCAGAAAATTTAAAGGCTTAACACAGGCAGAGCTTGCAGAAAAAATCGGAATGACAACTCGTGCTGTGCAAAACTATGAGTCTGGAAACAGAATTCCAAAGGCAGCAATTCTTGAAAAGATAGCTGAAGCTCTTGGAGTAACAGTAGACGAACTTGCTTCGGAAGATGACAAGTTTATTATTGAGGCAACCGAACAGTACGGCTCACGAGGTAAGGCTGACGCAAAACGAGTAATAGAACAGGCAAGTGCTCTCTTTGCGGGTGGAGATATTACCGAAGAAGATAAAACTTATGTAATGGAAGCACTTCAAGAAGCGTATTGGAGAGCAAAGATAAAAAACAAAAGGCATATTCCCAAGAAGTATCGCAAGGACAATTCCGACGAAACAGAAAAAAATTCTGATAACTAAGGTCGTTGTCCCGAAAATGATACACCTATTATGTTATAATGTAGATAGAAGTATCAATTTGCCCACGCCCACGAAAGGTTGGTGAGATATGTTTACGACAGATATTTATAAGTTCGTTGAAAAGATAAAGAGAAGATATCGTACTTACAATCCGTATGAAATTGCTGAAATATGTGGTGTAGATGTTGTCAGCAGAAAGCTCGGAACATTGAAAGGTATGTATACCGTTTCTAAAAACATACCTTGCATTTTCTTGAATGAAGAACTGGACGAATATATGGAAAAAGTAGTTTTGTTTCACGAACTCGGACATCACTTTATGCACAGATACAATGCAGTTTCGACTTTTAAGGAACATACTCTCTATGATATGTCCTCGAAAATGGAAATCGAAGCAAATACTTTCGCTGCTAACTTTATGATTAGTGATGAAGATGTTGAACAGAATTCCTGTTATCAATATACAAGCGAGCAGCTTGCACGGGAGCTTTGTGTTCCGCACGAGATACTGCTCATTAAGTTGGGTGATATGAACTCACGGGGATACGAATTCAATTTATGCTTTACTCCAAGAAGTGATTTTCTCGGAAGATAAAGCGAAAGGAGGCGTGAAGATGTCACGCACATATATTGCCATTGACCTTAAATCTTTCTACGCCTCCGTTGAGTGCAGAGAAAGAGGTCTTGACCCTCTTACAACAAATCTTGTTGTGGCTGATGAGAGCAGAACGGAGAAAACCATTTGCCTTGCTGTTTCTCCTTCACTTAAATCTTTTGGAATACCCGGCAGACCGAGATTGTTCGAGGTCGTACAGAAAATCAAAGAAGCAAACTCCAAAAGATTATATCAGTATCGCAAATCAATACGAAACTATAAAGCAGAATTTTTAGGAAGCTCTCACTTTGAAGCTGACCTGAAAAATAATTTCTCTTTGTCAATAGATTACATTGTTGCTCCACCTCGTATGGCATACTATATGGAATACAGCACACGCATATACGATGTGTATTTAAAGTATATCGCACCCGAAGATATACACGTCTATTCCATTGACGAGGTTTTTATGGACGTGACAAATTACCTTTCAACTTATAAAATGACAGCTCACGATTTAGCTATGACAATCATCAGAGACGTTCTGAATACAACGGGCATAACTGCTACGGCTGGTATCGGAACAAATCTCTATCTTTGTAAAATCGCAATGGATATTGTTGCAAAGAAAATGCCGCCCGACAAGGACGGCGTAAGAATAGCAGAGCTTGATGAAATGTCCTATCGTCAACAACTTTGGTCACATACCCCGCTTACATCATTCTGGAGAGTCGGCAAAGGATACGCAACTAAACTTGAAGCACACAATATGTTTACAATGGGCGATGTTGCTGAAATGTCGCTTACTCAATGGGGCGAGGATTTGCTATACAAGTTGTTCGGCGTAAATGCAGAATTGCTTATCGACCACGCTTGGGGTTGGGAGCCTTGCACTATGCAGGATATAAAGTCATATCGTCCCGAAACAAATAGTTTAAGCTCAGGACAAGTTCTGCAAGAACCATATCCTTACGAGAAAGCAAAGCTCGTTACAATGGAAATGGCTGACTTACTTGCTCTTGACTTAGTTGAAAAGAAACTTGTTACAGACCAAATCGTATTAACGATTATGTATGACATAGAAAATCTGAAAAATCCCGAAATCAGCCGTAAGTATCACGGAGAAATATCTACGGACTCCTACGGAAGAAAAGTTCCGAAGAACGCTCACGGAACGATAAATCTTGAACGACAGACTTCATCGACAAAGCTCATACTTGAAGCGTTATTCACACTGTATGAGCGAATTGTCAATCCTGATTTGCTTGTCAGAAAAATCAATGTGGTTGTCAATCATCTCGTCGATGAGAACAGTGTAAGCATAAAGGAAGAATATGCTCAGCTTGATTTCTTTACCGATTATGCTGCTGTTCAGGAGCAGAATGAGCGTAAAGAAAAGGAACTCGAAAAAGAAAAGCATATACAACACGCTATGCTTGATATTAAGAAGAAATTTGGAAAGAACGCTATTCTGAAAGGTATGAACTTATCGGAAGGTGCAACATCAAAAGACCGTAACGCACAGATTGGTGGTCATAAGGCTTGAATATGAAAGATTACAGTAAAATCATAAATCTCCCTCATCATCAATCAGCTACTCGTAAGCGAATGTCAAACTATGACAGAGCTGCACAGTTCGCTCCTTTTGCGGCTCTCACGGGTCACGATGAAGCCATAAAGGAAACTGCAAGGCTTACAGATGATTATATGGAAATGGGAGAAGATAGGCTCGGTGAGCTGTCTGCAAAAATAAAGTTGCTGATAGACAAGCTCTCTGAACAACCTGAAATAACAGTTGTGTACTTTATTCCCGATGAAAGAAAGTCTGGCGGCTCTTACGCAGAGAAAACGGGAGTAGTCAGAATAATTGACGAGTACGAACGTAAGCTTGTGTTCTATGACAGTGATAAAATCCTAATAGACAGAGTGGCAGATTTCAAGGGAGAAATTTTTTCTCAACTTGAATAGTCGTTGTCCCGAAAATGATACAACGAGTATGTTATAATGAAGTAAAGAAGCCGAAACAGACACTTTTAAGGAGGTATCTTTATGGAGAAAACATATTTCGTTACTATCACAGGACTTAACCACTATTATGGCAAGAAACCGTTTGAAATTGGCAGAATTATCAAGCTTATCAAAGAGCCTGATAATGAATATGACAAGGAAGCTATTCTTGCGTTTCTGCCTTTTATTGATAAAATCGGTTATGTTGCCAACAGTACCAATACCGTTTATGACGGCACGATAAGTGCAGGCAGACTCTACGACAAAATTGATGATTATGCTTACGGAAAAGTAATGTTTGTAACTCATTCTTCGGCAATCGTCCTTGTGCTTGATAAGGAAGATGTTGAGGAAGAAGATGACGAAACAGACGATGCTCCCGAAGTTCCCAAAAAAGAAGTAGAGCCTGAAAAACCAAAGAAAAAGAAGAATAATAGGCAACCTATTGGCTTTAAAGCTGAATGAGGAGGGATTTATCATAACTTTACTTGAACGATATTCATATCTGAAATCTCTTATAACTGAGAGAAAAACAGAATTTGAGAAACTATGTGAATTTGCTGAAACCCAAACAGAATACCTTACAGCTCCCGCAAGCTCTCGCTTTCATCTTTGTAATGAGGGCGGATTGCTTGAACATTCTCTCAATGTTGCGGAAACAATGCTTAAAATGAAAAATACTCTTTGCCCTGAAATCAGCGATGAAAGCTGTGTTGTAACAGCTTTGTTTCACGATTTGGGTAAGGTCGGTATGCCTGATAATCCTATGTATGTCAAGAATATCGGAAAGAACGGCAAAGAGCCGAGCATACCTTATAGTTGTAACAACAATATGACATATATGAGTGTTCCACTTCGGAGTCTGTATTTCATTTTACCTCTATTCCCTCTGACACCCGAAGAAACACAGGCAATTATGTACCAAGACGGTCAGTATGTGGATGATAACAAGTCTGTTGCAACAAAGGAATGTCCTCTCTTGTTCCTTTTGCAGTATGCAGACACTTGGAGTACATTTGTAATCGAAAAAGACAAGTAATATGAGGATTTTATTATGGACGATAAGGTAAAAAACGCCAACAACAGATTGAAAATCTTGTACCTTTATAAGATTTTTCTTGATAAAACAGACGAGCAGCACTATCTTACTATGTCTGACATAGTTAATCAGCTCAAACTCTACGGCATTTCCGCAGGACGTAAGGCTCTATATGAGGATATTGAAGCCTTAAAAGCGTATGGTCTTGATATTATTACAATCAAAGGCAGAGTATCAGCGTATTATGTTGCAAGCCGTGATTTTGAACTCCCTGAACTTAAACTGCTTGCGGACGCAGTTTCTTCTTCCCGATTTTTAACCGAGAAGAAATCAAGCGAGCTTTTGAAAAAGATTGAAAATCTTTCAAGCGTTCACGAAGCAAAGCAGATACAGCGACAGGTATATGTTACAAACCGTGTAAAGGCTATGAATGAGCGTATCTACCTCAATGTAGATGTTATTCATCGTGCCATAGCCGAAAACAAGAAAATAAGGTTCAGATATTTTGATTACAACATTCAAAAGAAGAAAACATACCGTGCAGGCTCTCGTATTTGCTCTCCCTATGCTCTTGCTTGGGACGATGAACGTTATTATCTTATCGCATATTACGATAACAGACAAACTATTTCAAACTTCCGTATAGACCGTATGGAAAGTGTTGAGATTGTTGATGAAAAAGCTGTTCCGAAGCCTGAAAATTTCATTGTCGCTGATTATATGATCTCGTCATTCTCTATGTTCAGCGGAACAACACCGGA
>JAFULX010000005.1 GCA_017483065.1 Clostridia bacterium
CGCAAGCATTTACAGGGCGGAAGGATTGTCGGAATTGAACAGCCCGATTTTGAGCGTATCATTAAAATCAACGTACAGACAAGAAATGAGCTTGGCGACCTCGTGCTTAGGCATCTTATCGTTGAGCTTACGGGCAGAAATGCGAACATAATTCTGACAGACGAAAACGGAAAAATAATTGAGGCAGCCCGACACGTCGATTTTACACAAAGCTCCGTGCGGCAGATTATGCCTGGACTTACCTATCTCGCACCTCCGCCGCAGGAGAAAATTCCGTTTCTTGATGCAGGCAAAAGCTTTGACATATCCTTTGACGATGTCACACAAACCGCACAATCGGCAATTATGACGCAGGTATCAGGCATCAGCCCGATTATAGCAAGAGAAATTGTATGGTGTGTAACAGGCAGAACGGATACAATGTCGTCAAGCCTTACAGACGCACAAAAAGAGCAGCTGATATTAACCCTTAACGAATTTCGCAGCCGTGCTCTGTCAAACGATTTCACACCTACATTGATTACCGAAACCGAAACAGGGCGTCTTATTGATTTTTCTGCATTTGAAATCTGTCAGTATGAAGGTGCCTGCACTGTCAAGCATTGTTCGGGTATGTCTGAGGCAATCGGGAGCTTTTTTGAGTCACGTGCGGCAAAGGAGCGTATGAAGCAGCGTTCAGCCGACCTTTTAAAGATTATTTCAAATAATCTTGAAAGACTTTCAAAGAAGCTTGTAATTCAGCGGAAAACCCTGAACGATGCCGAAAATAAGGAGAAATACCGCAAATACGGCGATTTGATAACCTCGTCAATATATATGATTACTCAAGGAATGGACAAGGTGACCGTGTTGGACTATTTCGAGGAGGGAGCACCCGATATTACAATTCCGCTTTCAACACAGCTTACTCCTGCTGAAAATGCACAGAAATATTATAAAAAATATCAAAAGGCAAAAAATGCCGAGATTGAGGTTACAAAGCAGCTTGAAAATACTGCTTCGGAGATAGAGTACCTCGAAAGCACCTTAACCCTGACCGAAAACTGTACCGAGCTTTCTGACATTAACGCAATAAGAGCGGAGCTTGCAAAGGAAGGATACCTCAAGCTTCACACGAGCGGTAAACGCAGACAGAAAGAGCCACAGTCAATGCCGCACCATTTCCTTTCCTCCGATGGCTTTGATATTTATGTCGGCAAAAACAATCTGCAAAACGATATTCTTACACTCAAATTTGCAAATTCCTCCGATATATGGTTTCACACGAAAAAAATTCACGGCTCGCATACCGTCATAAAGCTCGGAATTGACAAAAATGTTCCTAAAACAACTATGCTTGAAGCCGCACAGCTTGCCGCATATTTCTCAAAAGCACGTGAATCAAATCAGGTTCCCGTGGATTATACGGCAATCAAGAATGTAAAAAAACCGAGCGGTGCAAAGCCCGGTATGGTAATTTATGACAATTACAACACGGTCTACACAACACCAAAATCCCCCGAGGAGCTTAAATTGACAGTATTGGACAAATGAATATCGTAAAATTAGACAAAAAACGACAGTATAAACTGTCGTTTTTGTTGAATTTACCCACAACCGTATTGACAAATTTTGTTTTAACTGGTATAATACATACGTTATAGTAATTTATTAGAATTCGGAGCGTGACGATGGATAACCTTACAGAACAGGAATTGTGCAGACTTTCCGACGAAGCTATTGCAGAGCTTGCAGCTTCGGGTAGTGAAAGTGCGGCAAATCATCTTATAGCACGTTACCGAAACTATGTCTATAAATGTGCAGCTTCCTATTTTGTAACAGGCGGAGAGCACGAGGATATTGTTCAGGAGGGTATGATTGGTCTTTATAAGGCTATCAGAGATTATAACCCCGATTTGTTCGCCAATTTCTCAGCTTTTGCGGCAACCTGTATCAAAAGACAAATCATCTCAGCAGTTAAGGCATCTACAAGAAAGAAGCATATACCGCTTAATTCCTACATATCTTTATCGGACAGCGACCACGAGACCGAAAATGTCGCCTCCGAGCAGAACGAGCCGTTGTCGGTTATGCTCGACAAGGAATACCGAAGAGGTGTTTCTGTAAAAATCAGTAAAAAGCTCAGCAAATTTGAGCTGAAGGTGCTTTACTGTTATCTTGACGGTATGAGTTATGCAGAAATTTCCGAAGCAGTAGGCAAGGATACCAAGGCTGTAGATAACGCAATATACCGAATTAAAAAGAAATTGTTGTTCCTTCTTTGCAAGGACGACGAATAAATCCGTCTGTAGCTTAAAGAAAAGCACGGTGATACGATATGGGTGCAAGTCCCGTCGGACGGAAGAGAAATATTATAAAATTATCAAAGTGAGGGAAAAATATGTACGAAGACAAGACACTTGTTTGTAAAGACTGCGGAAACGAATTTGTCTTTACAGCAGGCGAACAGGAGTTCTATGCCGAGAAGGGATTTCAGAATGAACCTATGCGTTGCAAGGAGTGCCGCACAGCGCGTAAGAACTCACAAAGACAAAGAGAGTTTTACGAGATAGTGTGTGCAGATTGCGGTAAGGTAGATAAGGTACCCTTCCTGCCCAAGAATGACAAGCCCGTTTACTGCAGCGAATGTTTTGAAAATCATAAATAATATCCCTACTTTGATTTAACAGGGGAATGACTATATTATCTTTGTATCACCGGATAATAAGAATTCTTAAAAAGTGCTGTCACAGCACCGTTGTTATTAAGTTAAGGATTACAACAAGAATCAGGTTTAGGAATAAGCTTGGTTCTTTTTGTATGCTTATTCCCTATTCTTCAGCAATTAAATAAATTTGTTCACATACTGTTTTTAATTTGTTTACTTGACATATAATAGTTAAAATGATAAAATACAAGCTGTAGCTTTATGTACAAATATTGGCAGAGCTTTCGGCAGCACTGCTGTTTAGAAAGGAATATAACATAATGAATGGAAACAACGACAAAAAACCGAGCAGCTTCTTCAGAAGTCCGCTTTGGATTTTTCTCCTGCTGAGCATTGTATCGACCGTTATACTTAATTCTCTTATGTCGATGCTGACCGCTCCGCAGCGTGAGGAAATTACTTACAGCCAATTCCGCACGCTCGTCACCGAGGGTAAGGTGGAAAAGGTGGTATTTACGGGAAATTACATCGAAATTCACCAAAAGGAGGAGCAGACAGCAGAAACCACCCCCGAGGAGCAAGCTCCCGAGGACGCACTGAAAAATGCACTTATCGGCATACCTTTTCAGATGCGTACCGAGCCACTCCCTACTCTCTATTATACAGGCTACTTAAACGATGATGAGCTTCTGCCTCTGCTTAATGAGCATAAAATTGAATATACACGTCAAAATGAGGAAAATAATGTATTTCTCGACTTTTTCCTTGCGTGGATACTGCCATTTTTGTTTATTTATCTGATTTTTGGACTTTTGATGCGGACACTCGGCAAGAAAATGGGCGGCGGCGGATTTATGAACGTCGGTCAGGCAAATGCAAAGGTGTATATGGAAAATAAAACGGGAGTAACCTTCCGTGACGTTGCAGGTCAGGAGGAAGCAAAGGAGTCTCTTGACGAGATTGTGGATTTCCTGCATAATCCCGCAAAATACATTGCAATCGGTGCAAAGCAGCCAAAGGGTGCACTTTTGGTCGGACCTCCGGGTACAGGTAAAACATTGCTCGCAAAGGCGGTTGCAGGTGAGGCAAGTGTTCCCTTCTTCTCCATTTCAGGCTCAGATTTCGTGGAGATGTTCGTTGGTGTCGGTGCGTCAAGAGTCCGTGACCTCTTTAAGCAGGCAGCGGCAAAAGCGCCCTGTATAATCTTTATTGACGAGATTGATGCTATCGGCAAAAGCCGTGATAACCAACTCGGCGGCGGAAACGATGAACGAGAGCAGACCCTAAATCAGTTGCTCTCCGAAATGGACGGCTTCGATTCCTCAAAGGGTGTTGTAATTCTTGCCGCTACAAACAGACCTGAAATACTCGATAAAGCACTCCTTCGCCCCGGAAGATTTGACCGCAGAATTATCGTGGAAAAGCCTGACCTCAAGGGCAGAGAGGATATATTAAAGGTACACTCAAAGAATGTAAAGATGTCACCCGAAATTGACCTGCACGAGATTGCTCTTGCTACGAGCGGTGCTGTTGGTGCTGATTTGGCTAATATGATTAACGAAGCCGCATTGCGTGCAGTTCGTCTTGGTAGAGGCGAGGTTTTGCAGGAGGATTTGATGGAGGCTGTCGAGGTTGTAATCGCAGGTAAGGAGAAAAAGGACAGAATTTTGTCCGAGAAGGAAAAGAAAATCGTTGCATACCACGAGGTAGGTCACGCACTTGCTGCGGCACTGCAAAAAAACACCGACCCCGTTCAGAAAATCACCATTGTTCCCCGTACTATGGGTGCACTCGGTTATACAATGCAGAAGCCCGAGGAGGAGCATTATCTGATGTCCAAGGATGAAATCCTCGAGGAGCTGGTAGTCCTTCTTGCAGGCAGATGCGCCGAGGAGCTTATATTCAATACCAAGACTACAGGTGCGGCAAACGATATAGAACGTGCGAGCAGCCTTGCAAGGTCTATGATTTCGCAGTACGGTATGTCGGACAAATTCGGTATGACGGCACTTGAAAGCACACAGAATAAGTACCTCGACGGCAGAAGCGTTGCAAACTGCTCGAATGAAACGCTGACCGAGCTTGACAATGAAATTATTGCGACAATAAAAAATGCACACGATACCGCTATGACGCTTTTGACAGAGAATACCGAAGCACTTCACAGAATTTCGGAGTTCCTTATTGAAAAGGAAACCATTACGGGTACACAGTTTATGACAATTTTAAATGAGGTCAATAATCCTGCACCCACAGAAAGCGAAATTACCGAAGAAGAGGAATAATCCTCTTCTTTTTTGTGATTTTTATTGTAATAAAATAAAATTCAATGTATAATAACATCAATAAGAATAAATTGTACAATAATGTGAAAAATAGATTTGGGAGTTAAAATATGATTTACACACTGACCTTTAATCCTGCACTCGATTATATCCTTACACCCGAAGGCTCTGCGATTGGCAGCGTTACACGCACCGTTTCGGAAAAGCTTTTGCCAGGCGGAAAGGGTATAAATGTTTCGATTGTGCTGAATAATCTTGGAATAAAGACAACGGCACTCGGATTTACGGCAGGCTTTACGGGATACGAGCTTGAACGGCTTTTATGTGAAATGGGTGTCAGCTGTGATTTTGTTAAGCTTGACGAAGGCACAACACGCATAAATGTAAAAATCCGCTCAAATCCCGAAAGGGAAATCAATGCAAGAGGTCCGAAGCTTGATGACAAGCATCTTGCGGCACTTTTCGAAAAGCTTGACAGGCTTACAGACGGCGACATTCTTGTGCTTGCAGGAAGCGTTCCGAATGGTGTCAATCGTAATATCTACCGTACCATCTGCGAGCGTCTTGTTGACAAAGATTTAAAAATCGTATTAGACGCCGAGGGCAGCTTGCTGGAGGACTCACTCTGCTGCAAGCCGTTTCTGATTAAACCAAACCATCACGAGCTTGGTGCAATCTTTAGCAGAGAGCTTACCACAAAATCAGAAATTGCTGAAGCCGCAGCCGAGCTGAGGTGCCGAGGTGCAAAAAATGTTTTTGTGTCAATGGCGGCAGACGGCGGTATTCTTGCAGGCGAGGACGGCAGTATCTTCTACTCCCCTGCACCCAAAGGTACTTTGATAAACTCGACAGGTGCAGGCGATTCTGCTGTTGCAGGCTTTTTAGCAGGATATTTTAAAACGAAAAGCCTTGTAAACGCTCTTATGTGGGGGCTTGCGTGCGGCAGTGCGAGCGCATTTTCCGAAAATCTTGCACAAGCTACGGATTTTTCTCTGTTGCTTCGGCAGATGTCAGAGGAGAACATAGTCTATCTTTAAAACTTGAAAGGACGGCTTGACCGATGAAAGAATTTACCTATAATATTACCGACGAAAACGGCTTACACGCAAGACCTGCAGGCTTACTAGTGAAAGAGGCAGGAAAATATAATTGCAGCGTGACCTTAAAGTCTGGCGACAAATCCGCTGATGCAAAGAGGATTTTTGCGGTTATGTCGCTTAGCGTAAAATGCGGCGATTCGGTAACTGTAATAACAGAAGGTGCGGACGAGGATAATGCCGCTACCTCGCTGAAAGCTTTTTTTGAGGAAAATCTGTAATTCGGAGGACTTGGTATGCTTACATTTGAAGGAAAGGGTATTCAGGCTGGAGTTGCAATAGGCAAAATTAAGCTGTGGCAAAAAGACGCACAAACGGTCAAAAGACGTCATATAGATGACGCAGATGCCGAGATGCACCGTTTTTCACTTGCAAAGGAGGAAGCCGCCAAAAGATTATCCGCACTCTACGACAAAGCACTTGTAGAGGTCGGCGCTGACGGCGCTGCTATATTTGATATTCACCGTGTTATGCTTGATGACGGCGACTATCTCGATTCTGTGGAAAATATTATCAGGAGTGAGGAGGTAAACGCAGAATATGCGGTTGCTGCCACAAGTGAGAATTTTGTTTCTATGCTGCTTGAAACAGGCGACGAATATATGATGGCACGTTCTGCTGACGTCAAGGATATCTCCGAGCTTCTGATAAAAATTCTCACCGGTGCAGACAGCAGCATAGTCGACGACAACGAGCTGATGATTATTGCCGCAGAGGACCTTGCACCGAGCGAAACCGTGCAGCTTGACAAGTCAAAGGTGCTTGCCTTTGTTACCGAAAAAGGCTCTGCAAATTCACACACGGCAATCCTTGCACGGACTATGAATATCCCTGCAATTATAGGTGTAAAAATCCCCGACGACTGTGATAACGCTCCTGCAATAGTGGACGGTGCTTCAGGTAAGGTTTACATAAACCCGACCGACGAGCTGAGAGAAGAAATGGAGAAAATTTTAGCAGAGGAAAAAAGCCGACGTCTGCTTTTAGAGGAAATGAAGGGCAAGGACAGTCTAACTCTTGACGGCAAAAAAATCAAGCTGTATGCCAACATAGGCAATACAAAGGATTTGGTGCTTGCACTTCAAAATGACGCAGAGGGTATCGGACTTTTCAGGAGTGAGTTTATATATCTCGGACGTGACAGCCTCCCTACCGAAGCAGAGCAGTTTGCTGTGTACAAAAAGGTAGTTCAGGGGATGGGCGATAAAAAAGTAATAATACGAACTCTTGATATCGGTGCGGACAAACAGGCTGACTATTTCAATCTATGCAGAGAAGAAAATCCCGCAATGGGTCTGCGTGCAATCAGGCTTTGTCTTACACGCCCCGATATTTTCAAGACGCAGCTGCGTGCATTGTTCCGTGCAGCTGCCTTGGGTAATTTATCGGTAATGTATCCGATGATAACCTCAATGGCAGAGGTTAAAAGAATAAAAGCAATTGTCAAAGAAATTGAAGAAGAACTCACGCGTGACGGAATACCGTACAAAACTCCCGAACAGGGTATTATGATTGAAACACCCGCTGCTGTAATGATTTCGGACAAGCTTGCAAAGGAATTTTCTTTTTTCAGTATAGGAACAAACGACCTTGCACAATATACTCTTGCAATAGACAGGCAAAATCCTTGCCTTGATGAGTTTTTTGAATTCCACAGCGAGGCGGTCTTGAGAATGATTGAGCTTGTAGTTAAAAACGCTCATAAAGCAGGCATATGGGCCGGTATATGCGGCGAGCTTGCTGCCGATACCACCATCACCGAAACGCTCTTGAAATACGGTGTTGACGAGCTTTCGGTATCACCCTCACGCATACTTTCGGTAAGAAAAAAAATACGTGAAACAGATATTGGCAACATAAATTTAAAATAGTATAAAAAAATTCAAAAAAGTCCTTGACAAATTAGCTTTAGTAGATTATAATAGTAACTGTAAAAGCTTACGTCTTTTACATCCCACAATACACATCCGGTGTTTTTCGAAACACCGGGCAAATGTCGGCTGACGCCTTCACAGTATTTTGCTGCTGATGTCAGTCGACTTTTCGCATATGTAGGATATTTTTACATATAGAAGAGTGTTTTATATAATGATAAGAAAAGGCTTTAAAATGAAGCTGTACGATGGCTTTGCGGCTGAGTATGAAAAGCGACACAACGAGCTGTGGCCCGAAATGCAGACTATGATAAGAGAGCACGTTGGCAAAAATTATTCCATATTCCTCGACAAGGAAACCAATGTACTGTTCGGTTATATTGAAATCGAGAACGAGGAGCTTTGGGCAAAGGGTGCTGATACCACCATTAACCGCAAATGGTGGGATTTTATGGCGGATATTATGGAAACAAATCCCGACAACAGCCCCGTTTCAATTGATTTGCAGCCCGTATTTCATTTAGACTGAATTGAATAATATATAAATCGGACCGACACCTAAAACGAAGTATCGGTCCGATTTTTTAGTTGATATATTTTGCTCATATATTTTCAGTATAGAGCTTTGCAAGCTTTGTTATACCGTCAAAGTCATTATTTTCTATCATATTTTTGTTTACAATATTTGAACCGACTCCTATTCCGCAGGCACCTGTCTCAAAATACTCTTTCATATTGTCGGCAGTTACTCCGCCAACCGCCAAAAGCTTCACATTCGATAGCGGAGCCTTTACATCTTTTATGTAGCTACTCCCCATTGAGTTCACAGGGAAAACCTTAACAAAATCAGCACCTGCTCTGCTAGCTGCTGCAATTTCACTTGGTGTAAGAGCACCGGGTATTGAGACCAGACCCATAGCTTTTGTTTTCTTAATTATATCAGGATTAGTATCAGGAGAAATGATGAATTTACCCCCTGCCGCTTTTGTAAGCTCAACCTGCTTTTCCGTAAGAACCGTACCTGCACCCACTGTCATTTTATTTTCAAAATGTTTTACGAGCATTTCAATATTTGATGCCGTTTCTTCATCACTTGTTTTGCCGCTTGCATCATACGTTAATTCAATCAGCCTGATTCCACCGTCATACATCGCCTGTACAAGAGGTATCAGCTTATCTTTTGCGACACCTCTCACTATTGTGATTATTTTATATTCCACTATTTTTTTAATAACACATTCTCCCATATTCTTTCTCTCCATTTAAAATTTTCTAAGTATCTGACGAAA
>JAFULX010000060.1 GCA_017483065.1 Clostridia bacterium
CAGGCATTTTTTTCAAGCAAAAAAAATCTCGGAAATAAGATAAATTCCGAGATTGTCCGTTCAAGCGGATTGTATGATGCAATAATGCGGCTTAAAAAATATTCCGATTCTTTCACCACTCAGGCACCTATTACCGATTGTGCCTTAACAGAAATCCTGTATATTCTTAATAATATTTCAGACTTCTCAATTGCCGATATGTCCAATAATCAGCTTAAGGAAATAATCGCATACATAAACAGGCATTTTACCGAGGATATCTCTCTTGACGATATTTCGGAGAAATTTTTCATTTCCAAATACTATCTGTGCCGTCAGTTCAAGAAGTTCACGGGACACACCCTTCAGGGCTACATACGCCACAAAAGGCTTGCACTCGTACAGGAGCTTTACAACTCGGGTAAGAGCCTCTCCGATTCTGCCGTTCTGGCAGGCTTCAGCGATTACTCCTCCTTTTACAGAACATATCTCAACGAATACGGCGTATCACCCAAAAAGGGATTGTAAATCATTCCACATTCCAGCCATTTATACCGCTGTTTTGGATTGCCGTGAATATTCTTTTCTTTAGACCGGAAAATGTTCTTTTTTCAAGGTCTGCTATAATTCCCTTCATATCCTCACGCTTTGTCACGCCGTCGGCAGGACAGCCGCTCGGCTTTACAGGGAAATCAAGACGTCTTGCCGCACCCTTTATATCACCCTCACGCACATAAATGAGCGGTCTGATGGAATATAAATCGGTACGGTCAAGGTATGTAACGGGCGAAAAACAGTTTACTCTGCCCTCATACAAAAGGCTGAGCATAAAGGTTTCGAGAACATCGTCGTTATGATGTCCGAGTGCAACTCTTTTGCAGCCGTACTCTATCGCCATATCATTGAGTGCACCCCGTCTTAATTTCGCACAAAGTGCACAGGGGTTGGTTTCCTTTCGGATATCGAACACCACCTCACGGATATTGGTACGTTTTACGTGATATTCCATACCGAGCTTCCCACAAAATGCCGCTATTTCGGAAAAATCGCTGTCCCCCGCCATATCGAGCGACAGTCCTACGGGTGTGAATTTTTTTGGATAATACCTCGAAAGTCCTGCCAAGGCAGCAGCTAAAGCAAGGCTGTCCTTTCCGCCCGATATTCCGACAGCAACACGGTCGCCGTCCGCAATCATATCATAATCCTCAACCGCACGACGTACAAGGCTTGTTATATATCTCACCGTATCTCTCCTTACATTTTAAGCACGGAGCGGTTTTTCCAGAGGTAATCCACGCCCGAAAGAATGGTAAACGCTACCGAGAGCCATACAAGAATATCGGTGATAAGCATTGCCGCAGCTTCAGGGAAAAACGGAAGCATAAGAATAATCGCCGCAATTATCGCTACCATCTGCGATACCGTTTTGAGCTTGCCCCAAAGGCTTGCTGCAATGACCGTGCCGTCCGCCGCCGCAAGCTGTCTGATACCCGATACCATAAATTCTCTTGCAAGCACTATCATCAGTGCGTACGGTGACATTCTGCCGTAGTGGAGCATAATCAAAAATGCCGCAGTTGTCAGCATTTTATCAGCTAATGGGTCAACGAATTTACCGAAATTAGTAATCTGATTATAGTTTCTTGCAATGTATCCGTCGGCGGCGTCGGAAAGTGCCGCAATTACGAAAACTGCAAGTGCACCTATACGGCAGGCTGTGCTTTCCATCATAAACAGTACCATAAATATCGGGATTAAAACTACCCTGAAAAGTGTGATTTTGTTTGCTGTATTCATTTTGAAACTTCCTTTCCTGTCAAGTCATATTCGTCACAGTCGAGTATTTCCACCCACACAAAGCTGCCTATTTCAACCTCGTCCTCACTTGCAAAATATACCTTGCTGTCAACATCAATACTGTCGGCATAGCTTCTGCCGTAATACATATAACATTCCTCGTCATATCCCTCACAAAGTACCTCCATAACCGTACCCAGACGCTTGCGGTTTTTGTCATAGGATATAACCTGCTGAAGCTTCATAATATCGTCCGCTCTTTTTTGCTTTATCTCGTCGGGCAGCTGTGCGGGATAATTTGCCGCAACAGTACCCTCCTCCTGTGAATAGGGGAATACTCCCACCCTGTCAAGCTTGTACTGCTTCACAAAATTGTAAAGCTGCTCGTGTGCACGCTCGTCCTCGCCAGGGAATCCTGAAATCAGCGAAGTTCTTATGACGCAATCGGGCATCTTCTCACGAATTCGGTCAATTTTCTTCTTGATATCAAGGCTGTCCGTTCTGCGTGCCATTCTGCGGAGGATATCATCGTTGATGTGCTGTATCGGCATATCAATATATTTACAAATCTTCTCCTCCCTCGACATTATATCCAGAACGTCCTCTGTAACCGCTTCGGGGTAGAAGTAATGAAGTCTTATCCAATGTATTCCGTCAATTTTGCAAAGCTCACCGAGCAGGCGGTCAAGCGAATAGCGTCCGTAAATATCCTTGCCGTAGCGTGTGGTGTCCTGTGCGATTACAATAAGCTCCTTTACGCCGTTTTCAGCAAGCTCTGTCGCCTCGGCAACAATATCCTCAATCTTGCGGCTGCGGTATTTACCTCTTATCTGAGGAATTGCACAGTAGGTACAGTTGTTGTCACAGCCGTCGGCTATTTTGAGGTATGCCGTATAAGACGGTGTTGCTGTCATTCTGGCAAGCCCCTCGGGTATTTCATCATTCTGATGACCGAATATGCACGGCTTTTCGCCCGTCATACATTCGTCGATAATCTCTGCAATTTTATGATAATCGCCCGTACCGACAACTGCGTCCACCTCGGGCAGCTCCTGCATAATTTCCTCGTTATAACGCTCGGCAAGACAGCCCGTCATAATAAGCTTTTTGCAGGTACTTTTTTTGTACTCCGCCATTTCGAGTATTGTATCAATCGACTCCTGCTTTGCCGAGTCAATAAAGCCGCACGTATTTACTATTATAACCTCTGCCTCCGAAACATCGGACACAATCTCGTGTCCTTCGGAGAGTATGCCGAGCATAGTTTCGCTGTCGGTAAGGTTTTTCGGACAGCCGAGGCTTATCATTCCAATTTTCATATATCCCTAATCCTTTCAATCGTCGTATTCGCCCGAGGCTATTCGGTCAAATGCACGCTTAATATCATCAAAGCTGTAACCCCTTGCGGCAAAGTAGCGGAACGCTCTGTCACGGCTTTTTCGGTCAAAGTCGCCGCCGAGCTTTTTTTCCATCTGCGGCAAAAGCATTTCCTCCTCGTCGGCATCAAGCTCCTCCGTTACCTCATAGGCAATTTCCCGTGAAATGCCCTTTCGTGAAAGCTCTGCGATAATTCTGTGCTTTGCGAATTTTTTTACATTCTGCAAATCCCTCGCCAGGCGCTCTGCATATATACGGTCGTCTACAAGGTTATATTCACGCAAAAACTCCATAACCTCGTCGATTACCTCCGAGGGTGCGCCTGCGTGTGCAAGCTTATCTGCAAGCTCATACTCCGAGTGTGCCCGAAATGCAAGCAGCCTCAGTGCCTTATCCTTCGCCGCATCATAGCCAAGCGGTCCTTCGGGTTTCTTATATTTTCTGATGGTAATTACCACCCTTCAAGTGTATTTATATACGGAAATAGTCAAAAAGCTGTCCGAAATCAACGCCTGCGATTATGCGGTTTTCGTATTTCTGGAACAGGCTGTGATACCCCGACTGAAGCTGCTCGGACTGAATACCGAACTTAATGGACAGATACGCTTCAAGGTATGCCGACAGATGGTCGCAGCCACGGATAATTTCACCGTCAACGGGCGAAAATTCGTCGCTGTTGTACTTTTCAAAAATCTCGTCCGAGCTGACATTTTTAACCGCTCCGTCAAGCTTTATCTTTGACAAAAATTCGTCCTGAGTGAAATATTCAAGCTCGGCTTTGATATTTTCGGGTACAAGCGGATAAATCACGCTGTGCATCTGTTCGTCCTCGATTTGCTTAATGAGGTCGTCAAGACCTGCAACGGAGGATTTCACAGGCGATACGATATCCCTTGTCAGTACCTCGGGCATATCGTGGAAAAGTCCCGCAAAATAATTGTTTACAACTCTTGCATCGCAACAGCCACGCTCAACAGAGCAAAAATAAGAGAGCATCGCAACAACCACCATATGTCCCATAACCGAGGTCTGCGGCATTCTGACAGCACGTGACCAACGCTGCTGATACCGAAGCTTGCCGATTAAGGACAGGAACTTCTGTAAATCGGGATTGACGGCAAATTTTGCAAAGCCGCCAAAGGTATTGCACTCTGCAAGACCACGCTCAACCTCAGACTTTACCTGCTCTATTGCATAAGTCTGCGAATTCATCGGATATATCACCTTGAACTCCCAATCGGTCGCATAATAGTGTGCCGCACGCAAAATCTGCTTTTCCTTTTTCGCATATTCTGCATCGTTAAAATATCTGCACATTTTATCGTAAAAGCCGCCGCCTATTCCCTCGCACTGCCCCTTGAGCTGTTCCAATATCCAGCCGTTAATCTGGTCGCCCTTGCGTTTCATAAGGCTGTGATATATAGGCGGCTTGATATCGGTCAGCACCACTCTGTGCAGGAACTCAAATATTCCGCCCTCAATCAGCAAAAGCGGATTGTAATTTCCTTCACCCTCGCACTTTGCGATTGTGTAGGCATAAACCATCTTGTGTGCCTGCTTGTCAAGCTCGGAAAAGCCGATGGCAGGGCGTATATGGTCATTCCACCGCTGAATGGACGCCGCCTCGTATATATTTGAAATCAATGCCTTTCGTATCATATTGCATACCCTCTTTTTGAACATAAATATTCATATTAATTATATCATAGTTTGATTTTTTGTCAATATGATTGAAAATTTATAATGCTTGTGGTATAATGAATTCAGCTAAAATGGTGACATTTAAATCGTTCAGTCATTTTATAATGAATTCGAGGTAGTACAAAATGGACAGAGAGCTTTTGAAAAATACATATCTATTCAGAGGGTTTTCGGACAGCGAGCTTGACGATGCTCTTGTTTATTTGGCTGCAAGAAAAGCCGTCTATAAAAAGGGTGATACCGTTATCCCGTTTGGAAGTCCGATATCCGAGTTCGGTATTATCCTTTCGGGTATTGTTCAGGTTTCCTGTGACGATATAAACGGCAATCAGATAATTATGACCTCCGTTTCGACAGGTGATATGTTTGCCGAGTCGCTTGCTGTAACCGCAAATCCCGAAAGTCCGATTTATGCCGTAGCCACCGAGGACGCAAAGATTTTATGGCTCAAAGCCGCTCCCATTCGTCAGAATAAAGCCGACAGCCCTCTGCACACAAAAATTATCGCAAGCTTCATAAACGCACTCGCAAACAAGTGCCTGAGTATGAACGACCGTGTGCAGATTCTCTCAAAAAAATCCATTCGTGAAAAGGTTATAACCTACTTCTCACAGCTTGCAGAGCGTGAAAAAAGGGACGAATTTTCAATACCCTTAAGCCGTGAGGATATGGCAAGCTATCTCGGAGTTGAACGCAGTGCACTCTCCCGTGAGCTTTCCAATATGCAAAAGGACGGCATTATCTCATACCGCAAAAACCGTTTCAGAATTATACATTAAATGTTGCAGCTGCAACATACATTTCCTTTCATTTGTGTTATTATAACAATAATACAAATGAAAGGATTTTTTTATAATGTACGACGTGAAATCAGGCAAGGCGGAGGAATTTATTTCGGACAGCGAAATTCTTGACACTCTCGCCTACGCAGAGAAAAATAAATCAAACAGAACACTTATTGAGAGCATAATCGAACGTGCAAGAGAGCTGAAAGGTCTTTCGCACCGTGATGCGGCGGTGCTTTTGGATTGCGAGCTTGACGACCTCAACGAA
>JAFULX010000061.1 GCA_017483065.1 Clostridia bacterium
AGTTTCAAAATTGGTATTCAATTTATTTGTTTTATCCCCTAAAAACAACCAGATTCCTACGACACCTACAACAGCAGCCAGAATTGTTCCAACAGCAGAAATTGCATCCCAGTTCATAAACAATCACCTCACCCAAAGTATTTCTGCATAAGAGATTTCTTCACTTCTTCCAGTTCGGCAATACTTCTCTGTACTACCATTTTTGATTTGTCGGTCTGTTCGACGAAGGCGGCGAACTGCTCCTGCAGTTCCATAGGTGGCAAAATCACTTCCAAAGTTTCCAATTGCTGTTTTGTTATTGCTTGGCGCGTAGCACCGCCTGCTTCGCCGATATCCAGTAATTGTCCCTTGAAACTGTTATTTAGGAACATGTTGTTTGCAAAAACAGGAATTAACTTAGAAGTAATACAACGAATAATTGCAACATGCTGATTTACTCTTGCTGGCAAAATCTGTTTAGGTACTATACAAGAGCGAGCAACAGAGGCACCTGTAATGTTTATAAAGACATCGTTTTCCTCAATAGTTACATTATCAAGTTGCTTTGCTTGTTCGTCTGTAATATGTGCTAAGTCTTTGTACTCAAACCTACCATCATGTACATTCATACTGCGAATCAGTGTGACGCCCTCTGTTTGATAACTTTCTTTTCCACCTTTGGGTGTTGCCCCAGAACCAATCTTACTGGTTGCATTTTTTAACAATTCGGTTTTCCACCCCATTGGATTGCTTACAGGGTCACCAAACAGTTCGATAAATCGGGATTTGACAAGTTCATCAAACAATTCTAATTTCTGTGTTTCTGTCCAAATCAGTTCATCAATTTGATTGAACAAAGAAACAATATAGTCTTCCTGTTCCTTTGGGTAGAGTGGAACAGAAATGTCATCAAGCATTCTTCTGGTAATTTGGTTTATCGTTGTTGTTGCAGCACTACCTAATTGGCATCTGAAAGCATTTGAATTGAAGAAATGAAGCAAATACGGATTGTGTCGTGTTCTAATGATGGTCATAAATGCGCCAAAAGACATTTCTTCATCCATTTTGGGTAGGAGCGTGCATTTACCAACCAGTTTAGCACTACCGTTTCTGCTACACATCAAAATATCGTTTGGTTTCACAATGAGATTTTCTCTGACTTTGCACTTAACACGGACAATATCAGTAAAATCCAATTTACCGTTTTGGATATTGCTCGACCTTAGCACAATAGTTCCCTCGTTTGCCACATCTTCGGGGCGATAAGTCAAACCAATAAATATATCTCCCAGAGTTCCGAGTTTAACAATATCTTTCATATCGGTACCTCTTACAGTCCGAGCAAGGAATTAAGATTGTCTAATCCCTCTGAGAACTGTATCTGCAATTCGTACAGGTTTGTAATAATCTCCTGTGCAGAACGGTACTCAACTGCTTCATAGACAGCCTTCTTGTACTTGTTGATGGAAAGGTCATAACCATTGGCAACGATTTCGGACACGGGAACGAAGAAAGACTTGTCTGTTCTTTCTCTTTCCGTTTCTCCCTCAAGATTGTGGAAACGGGCAATAATGTCGGGAATATCATTTTCAGATACAGCAGTACGCTTATCATCCAGGGAGAAGCCGTCTGCGGTCATATCATAGAACCAGACATTATCTGTGCCGCCGTGACCTGTTTTGGTAAAAATCAGAATACCAGTAGACACACCAGCATAGGGCTTGAAAACGCCAGAGGGCATGGAAATAACAGCTTCCAAACGGTTTCCCTCAATGATTTCTTTTCTGATTGCCTTATGTGCGGTGGAAGAACCAAACAGAACGCCATCGGGAACGATGCAAGCACACCGACCACCGACCTTCAGCATACGGAGGAACAGAGCTAGGAACAGCAGTTCGGTTTTCTTGGTTTTGCATACCTTCAGTAAGTCGGTGGAAACAATGTCCGCATCCAGACTGCCCTTAAAGGGAGGATTGGCAAGAATGATGGAATACTTATTGTTATCCAGGTTTTGGTCAGACAGACTATCACGGTATGCGATGTTGGGGTTATCAACGCCATGGGTCATCATATTCATTGCGCCGACACGCAGCATAGTTCTGTCCAGGTCATAACCGTAGAACATACCGTTGTTGTAATGGTCTTTCTTCTGACGGTTATAGAAAATGGCATCGTGGTACTTTTCCTTCAGATATTCACCAGCAGATACCAGGAAGCCAGATGTACCACAGGCAGGGTCACAAATCGTATCTTCGGGTTTGGGGTCAAGCAGTTCCACCATCATACGGATAATGTGACGGGGCGTACGGAACTGACCATTCACACCAGCGGTGGATAATTTGGCAAGCAGATGTTCATACACATCACCCTTGGTATCGGTGTTCATGCTCTTTGCCATATCCAGATAGATGTTGTCCAGGGCATCAACAATCTTGGATAAAAGCTGGGGAGTGGGAATTTTGAAAATCGCATCACTCATATACCGAGAATAGGTACTTTCTTTGCTGCCATGCAGATTCTTGATAAAAGGGAAAATCTCTGTCTGCATAAGCTCATACATCTTTTCAGCAGGGAGGTCACGGAACACAGACCACTTGTACTGTTCGTGACCCTCAAACATAGAGGTATAAGGCAGTTCCAGCATCATACTGGATTTTGCTTTCTTTGCATCGGTTTCATCCAGGTCGTGAATGAACATAAGGTAGGTCATTTGCTCAACCACATCAAGAGGGTTAGTGATACCACCCGTCCAGAACATTTCCCACAGGGAATCAATCTTGTTTTTTAGCTCGCCAGTAAGCATATCGGTTTACCCCCAATTTATATTTCTGCACCTTAACTCTAGCAAAGAATAAGTCCTAAAAAACGGACATAATAGTTTTATGAGATAAATTAAGATAGATACACTAAATCTAGTTTATTTTATCATTTCTGTTCTGTTAATGCAAGAAGCAGCAGTCAATACGGCTGCTGCTTTTTTGTGTGCCAAAAATGTGAATTACTCCCCAATATATCATAGAAGACTGAAAAAGTCGGTTTTTATTTCTTCTATATTAAAGGCAGAAGATAATTCAATAGGAGGTATTTCAATGAAAGAGAAAGAAATCACCAATACATATGAGATTCATATGTGCCGTGGAAAAGAACTTGCTGCCCATATGTGTTGCAGCTATGTCAATGAAGATGTTGTTATCAAAGACCTGTTTGTAATCAAGAAATACCGTGGTATCGGCTTGGAAGAAGTGCTGCTGACAAAGGCAATGACCTATGCAGCCAGAAAGAACGCAAATCAGATTATCACCTATTGCGGCGCAGAACCATTCTGCAAAGACGGTCAGATTCCCTTGGAACAGGAAGTGTCTTGGTACAAGAACCACGGATTCTTCCTCCATCATAAAGTGATGGATGTTACTCCCTGCATGGTAATGAAGCTATAAGGGGATGATGGAATGAAACTAAAAAATATCCTTTGGTATACAGGTATCTGGACTTATCCCCCGCTTGTTGCCCTGGTAAACCTTATCGTCAAGGCTCTGGAATTGTCCATCCCTGCTATCTGGCAGTATTTGATTGTGTGGGGACTTCCCCTGCTGTACCCCATCATCATAACCTGGACAAACATTGAACGGCAGCAGCGTGGACAGACCGACTTTTCCTTTGCAGCTACATATGGTCTGGCCGCAAAGGATGAAAAGCACTCAAAGGCTTATCTGGAAGCAGCATACCCCGACATACCAACACAGTACGCCAGTAAGATTCCCAAAAATATTGTGATTGGAAAACACAAAGGGAAATATGCGTATTGCCCTCTGATTAAAGGCTCACTTCCAAATGGAATGATTTTAGGTACGCCAGGTTCTGGAAAATCAGTCTTATTGCTTTCGTGGCTCTACAGTATGTTGTTCAGAAACGAAATTGCCAAGAAAGGTCATAGTGAACCTGGGAGCTTTTATAATTTCTTCATTGTGGATATTAAGGGTGAACTGTATGAAAAGCTGTTGGGAATAAAAGCAGAGGATTACAAGGCAACTGAGCATCCCGATTTCCATGTGATTGCGCCAGCTGTAAAGGATTCTTTCGGCTACGATGTGTTTTATAAGCTGCGTGGAGAAAATGTGTCATAAACCGAAATTATAAAGGCTGTTACAGATATAGCAGATGCCTTGATTATTGCAACGGGTGATAATCCCTATTTTTCAGACAACGCAAAGAAGATTCTGACGGGTGTACTCTATTACTTTGCAAAGTTAGGGTATGAATTTCTCCCGATTATTCAAACGCTTATGCGTACGAATCTGGATGAACTATTGACTGCCATTGTTGCGGATGCAGAGCAGCAGAACATGGGTATTGTCCTGGATAAACTAAAGGGTTTTGTTGGCAAGGGTGAGAATGAATCGGTGGCAGATATTGAAACCACATTGAAAACATATCTGGAAGCCTTCAGTTACCCAGAATTGCAATGGACATTACATGATAATCCCAATAAGACCAGCCCTAGGGCGTTGAATGATGGTAAAACCAGCTTCGACTTAGCAATACATGAATCAATGCTGGTTACATATATGCCCCTCTTCCGCTTGGTGTCAATCCAAGTACTACGCCACGCAGAAAGTGAATTTAAGGAGGGTGAGGACAGAAAAACATTACTTCTCTGGGACGAGTTTGTTCGCTGTAATGAAATCCCGAACATTGAGAACGCACTAGCCACATTACGCAGCAAGAATTGTGGAATAATGATGTTTCTGCAAAGTGTGTCGCAGCTAAAAATGGTATATCCCAGAGAAAAAGCACAAACCCTTTTGAATTTGTGTGAGCTAAAGCTGTTCCTATCTGGTAGCGGTGATAAGGACACCACAGATTATGTGTCGGGTATGGCTGGTGAATATACCACAGACCGTATGAGTTACAAACGCAAAGGGTTTATGGGTGGCAAAAGTGATGGAAACTATTCGCCAGAACGAAGACCGATTGTGGAAGCCCGTGACATGATGGAGCTTCGGGAACGAGGGGAAGTAATCGCTTTTATCTTTGGGCGGTATCTGAAAGTTAAAAAGCTACGCTATTTTGAAGACCCATATATTGCACCAATTCTGAAAAGACGGCAAGAAGAACTTGCTGCGAAAAATAAAACAAGGGCTCAAGTTGAGCCTATAAAAGAGGAAAAAGAAAATGAAACAGGAAAGGAAAGACAAGAATGAGAAAATCCAAGAACTGACTGAGAAACTACAGACAGGTATCCAGGAGCTATATGATTCAGAGAAGTACCGTGACTATCTGCGTACCATGGCAAAGTTCCATCATTACAGCTTCAACAATTCTTTGTTGATATGGGCACAAAGACCCGATGCTACAGCAGTTGCAGGGTACAGAGCGTGGCAGACAAAATTTGAAAGGACGGTCAATCCTGGCGCAAAGGGCATTATGATATACGAACCATCCAATTTCAAAAGAACGCTGCGTGAGGTCGTGACTGATGAAGACGGTAATCCTGTGCTAGACCAGGATGGCAATAAGATTACACGGGCAGTTGAACGCACATTCCCCAGCTTTAAGGTGGGCTATGTTTTCGCCTATGAAGATACCTCTGGCAAGCCACTCCCCAGTATTGTTTCCATCGTGGATAAGGATGTAGACAATTTTGATGCTGTGATAGATGCTCTGCAAAAAGTCAGCCCGGCCCCTATTCGCTTTGATGCTGTCAGCGGTGGAGCGAACGGCTACTATGACCTATTGAAAAGAGAAATCGTTGTCAAAGACACACTCCCCCAAGCACAGAAAATTAAAACGGCTGTCCATGAAGTTGCCCACAGTATTTTACACGATAAAATTGATGGGTTGGATAAAGAGGCATCAAAACAGGAAATGGAATGCACCGTCGAGTCGGTTGCTTACACATTTTGCAGTTACTTTGGATTGGACACATCTGAATATAGCTTTGGTTATGTAGCTGGATGGTCAGTTGGTAAGGAACTAAAAGAGTTGCAGACCAAGATGGAAATAATCCGTTCTACAGCACACACTATCATCTCTGGTGTAGAAGCTGAAATAATGAAAGACACCATCAAAGAAACAGAATCCGAAGAAATGAAGCCAATGATACCAGAAATGACGGTTACGGTGGTTCAGACAGAAAGGCCACGCAGAACCATGTCCCACAGACGGAGGTGAGTGCATGAGCGAAAATGCAAATCCAGTCAGTAAGCGTGTTGCCGATATGAAAGCAAAAAGAGAAAGGGCAAAGAAACGCTTGGAACAGTACAACGAAAAAATTAAACGCCTGGAGAAACAGGAAGCAGAGGAAGCAAGAAAGCGCAGAACCCATTTGCTGATTGTTTGCGGTGCGGAGATTGCAGCCCTTTATGGAAACCCGTTAGAAGAAACGGAGATTCATACGCTGGTAAATTTCTTACGGGAACAGCAGAACGCAGGGATATTTACGCTGAGAAAAACGGAGGAATCTGCTGAGGAAGAGCCTCAAGAACCGACCGAAGAAATGAACGGGAGCAACGAAGATATTTTCGGGGAGCTTTTCGGTTTTTGACGGGAGCGAAGCGAACGGTATTTTCACTCGCTTCTAAAGAAGCAGAGTGCGCAATACAGACAGGCAAAGCCCATCTTTTGTATTTGCGCCAGCGTTTCACCTGGACAGACCAACTTTGCGTTGGATGCAGTCTTGTTCAGACAGAACCCATCCTGGGTGGGCAATTTTTATTACATAAAAAATGATTTTGCGTGTGGCAAAATTCTTACGCAGACGGCGCCAATTTTTCATTGGATGAAGTCTTGCAGACAGCTTCACTTGCCACATTGCAGGGAGGTAAGAACATGGCAATTTTTTATATGCGGACTTCAATCGTCCGTGCCAGTTCTGGAAAATCTGCGGTGGCAAGTGCGGCATATCAGTCAGCACAGTCATTGTATGATGAAAAATTAGGATGTACTTTTTCATATTCCCGAAAGGAAGAAGTTGTCCATTCGGAAATCATGCTGCCAGACAATGCCCCAGAGAGCTTCCACGATAGGCAGACCCTTTGGAACGCCGTGGAAGCCAAAGAGAGTAAAGCCAACAGCCGCTATGCACGGCAGTTTGTGATTGCTACTCCACGGGAATGGAGCGAAGAAGAAACGATAGAGCGAGCCAGGGAATTTATTCAGACTGCGTTGGTTGATAAGGGGATGTGTGCGGATTGGGCTTTTCACAGGAAAGACGATAATCCACATATACATATCATGGCTACTGTCCGTGGTTTTAATCAAGATGGTTCATGGGCAGTCATGGAGCGCAAAACATATGCCCTGGATGAACACGGTGAACGCATCCCCGAAATAGACGCTGCAACGGGAGAACAGAAAGTGAGGAAGCGTACCAGGAATGGCGTTTCCTCTACAGAAAAATTGTGGAAGCGTATCACAGTTCAGATGAACAACTGGAACAAAAAAGATTTCTTGCATGAAGTCAAAAAATCTTGGGCAGAGAAATGTAATCAGCATTTACAGCCAGAACAGCAAATAGACTGGCGTTCCTATAAGCAGCAGGGCGTAAATATTCTCCCGATGGTGCATGAGGGCTACGAAGCCAGAGCTGCTATGAAGCATGGCGTTATTTTCGATGTAATAAAAGAGAACGAGGAACGGCGGCAGCTTAATGCAGCACTTGCCAGGATGGAACAGCTTATCCATGATGCACGGAAACTGCTGGATGAAATCAGAGAGAAATTTATCAAGTGGAGAGAAACACATGAACAAAGAAGAAGCCTTACAGCAGAAGAGCTTATTAGAAGAAATGGAGGAATTGCTGGAGCAGTACCAGCAGTTGACCCAGGAAATGCTGTCCGAGCTGGAGAAGAGGATAACCCCTACCAACGAATCAAAGAAATAACGGCGCAGCTGGAGAACCGAACACAGCAAGTTCGGAAGCACAGACAACGCCATTAAAGAGGTGATAACTATGGATGAAAACTATTTTGAAGAGTTTGAAGAAAGAGAAGCCCAAAAGGGCATGACCGTAATTGCGTGTCATCCAGGCAAAACAGCCCAGGTGATTGAAATTGATGGGAGCTTGGAGAGTATGCAGCAGTTTGTGGGCGGCTGGATAGAAGCAGTCTATCCGTTTGATGACCCTGTTGCCATTGTTTGCAACGAAGAGGGCAAGATAAACGGACTACCATTGAACAGAGCATTATACACAGAAGATGGTGAAATGTTCGACATAATAAGCGGCTCGATGCTAATTTGTGGACTTGGGGAAGAAAACTTCGCATCCCTCCAAGGGGAACTGCTGGAAAAATACATGGAGAAATACAAGCATCCAGAAGTCTTTGTAAAAATCGGGCATGATATTCTGGCAATGAAGATACCAGAGAATCAAAATCAGCATGAGAAACAGACACACAAGAATCACATACACCGATAAAAAATGGGCTGGAATTATTTTTCCAGCCCTTATTTTTACCCTAAATTTTTCAGTAATAAAAACTATAATAGTTATGTAAACATTATAAAAAATACAGAAAAAGGAGTAAATATGGAAAGAAAAAAGTGTTCAATTAACGGTGAAAGTGATGCCAGAAAATGTGGTATGTTTGACGCATTTTATGCAAGTGGCGATTCTGAATATGCTGGTGTAAATGTGTTAGCTGATGGTACATTGCGTATTGATTTTATGGCGAGAAATATTAGCAATCAAGAGATTAACAACTTTAACAATGAGCCTTTGAAAATCTATGCGCTGCATCTTGAATCAGACTGCTATGCAATTCTTTTAAGAGGTATGGTAGATATGGATGTTATCGTTGACCCTAATCTATATCCAGATAACCGCATTGAAAAAATCCAAGAGAAAAATAGATGCCTATGTTTTCTTGTAGATACAGCAAGTAATTCGATTTGTGGAATTAAAACGTTGAAGCTTGGTAGCAAGGCTATATCGTTTATTTCCCAAAATGCGAAGCATATGCGTGATATTGGCTTTTCTACAAGGAAATGTTGGACGGCATATTCTATGCGTATACTGCCATATTCAAGTGATGAGCTAGTAAAGCAAGCAGTCTACTATGGCAAGAATGGTGGCTCGGTATCAACCCGAAATCTTATCACGATTGAAGCCCTTAACGAACAGTAAGCCACTCTCTTAGGGGGCTGCACCCCCTGGCGATGCCATACCCTTGCAGCCAATAAAAATAGTGCGATGCCGCAGCACCGCACTATTTTTATTGGTCTAAATCGTAATCAATAACGCATACCACCAGAGATAGATTCTCCAGTAGGAGTTTCGCTAAAGTTGGAACCCATGTGAATCCAATATACAAGTTCATCGTCAAAGGTGATGGCGAAAACCAAATTCACACCTTCGCCGAAGTTGGGGTCGTCCTTGGTCACATAACGGGCATAGACTGCATTCTCATTCAAATTTTCGTGAGCAGGCTTTAAGGGGTTGGGGCTGTTGGGAGCTTCCTGTCCATCGGGAACTCGCTGGAAGGTCAGGCAAACCGCATCCTCGGGGATGGTCAGCATTTCGCTGCCCTGTTCCAGGGGAGTGGGGTGGGCATTGAGAATGGTGTGACCCTCCAGAGTAGCCATAAATTCCTCGGATTCGGGGAAGGCATAGAGCTTGATGTGGGGAATCAGTTCATCATCAATTCCATTCATGTAAATGTCGATGATGTCATCCAGCAGCAAGCCGGTGGTCATTTCCACAGAGTGATAGGCAGCTCTACCGTTCGCCTTGCTGACGATACGGAAGCCAGGGGTAAACAATGGGGTTTCGGCATTGACCATGTGAGCCACAGGAACAGAAATATTGCCAAACATTGCAATCTCTCCTGCTTCCGTACCATCGCTGGTCGATACTCCTTGCGTTGTATTCTCAGATGGTGCTGCACTAATACCAACCTGGCTTGCATCAATACCAAACTGTGCCAAAAATGCTGCCAGTTCTTCATCACTCATTCCGCTGACATCAATGACAGTAGCAGACCCAGGTAAACCCTCCAATGCGCTGCTATCACCAGGGGTAATAGAAGCACTCACACCCCCAATATAGCTGTTGTTAAAGTAACTTACACTACCGTCGTATTCTTCTGCAATGAGCGTATTAGCAGGGCTCCCAGTCCAAGCATAATCCATAAACTCCCGCATATCCAGATAACCCAGGTCAACGATATATGCACGGTCGGGAGAGAGGACTGTATCACCATACCAGGGAATCCAGCCGTCCACATTCAATTCGGAACAGGCCCAGTCGCTGAAGCTCATACCAGGGCGGTAATTGTAGACATACCGTTCCTCGCCGCACTGGATAGCAAACTGGGACATCTCAAAGGAGAAATCGCCATAGGTCAGGGTCTGCACCGTGGGGTAGAAGGGAGAATAAGGCTCCTGAGAATCGATGTGGAACAGCAAAAATGGTTCCCCGCGGTCATCAACTCCCGCAGGAACATGGTAGACCGTGTTATACAGATTGCCGGTGGTAACATAGTAGTTTGCGACCACATAGACAAGGTCACTCCATACTCCCTTGGTATCCACATTATAGTACCAGTAAGTATCGGTCAGAAGATATCCATTGGCAAAGGAGCCAAAGTCAGAGACTACACCGTTCATATCTTCAAAGCGGGAACTGCCTGTATGCTGGTAATCTTCGGGGTTGATGCCAGAAATATCCGCAGGCCCCTCGGCTTTCGTACCAATGAGTTCCACGATGCCATAGGGAATAACCTTATTTGTGATGTAGTCATATCCCGTGTAATCCACTTCCATACGGAAGCCAACCTGATTTAATTCCAGAGAAAGCGGAGTTGCCTGGCCGCCAGTTGCACCGTATCTTGCTGCTTCTTCAACGCATGCGTCCATATCCACTTCCCAGAAGCCACGGCTCCAGACCACATCCACATAGCTCTCGTTAGCGGCGAGCGTATAGGCAGTATAGGCATTGGGGTCTTCGGTGGGAGCCACAGTCGGTTCCTCTGTGGGAGCATCGGTGACCTGCGCAACAGGCTCGGTGGTTGTGGGAGCAGTCTCGACAGGCTCGGCAGAACCGCCGCAGGCCGTCATGGTCAGCAGCATAGCCGCTGCCAGCAATAGGGCAATCAGTTTCTTCATTTGCGTATATCTCCTTTTTGGTCTCTCTTTCTATTAAAATCCCATGTTTCATATTATCATGGGAAGACCGACATAACAAGCCAAAATTGGCAATCTTACGGAGCTATTCTTCCAATGTTCCTTGAATAACGACGGATAT
>JAFULX010000062.1 GCA_017483065.1 Clostridia bacterium
CTTCTCCACCATATCCTCAACCGAAACCTTTTCTCTGCCGACAATGCCTGAAAATGCCCTCTTTTCGGGTTTTTTCTTACGCTCTCTGCGTGCCATAATTGCCGCAAATGCGTCCAAAAGCTCGTCCACCTCGTGACGGCGGTCGTATTCGGGCAGGGGAAAATCAATCTTTTCCTCCGCCTTAAAGAACATATATCTTGACGAAAATTCGCTTTTTCTGAGGTCAATTGACGCCTCCTTAAAGAGCTTATATTCCTCCAAACGGCGTGCAAGCTCCTCTCTCGGGTCTTCTTCCTCCTCTGCTTCGGGCTTGGGCAGCAGCATTTTCGACTTGATATACAAAAGCTGTGCCGCCAGAACCAGAAATTCGCTCGTATCCTCAAGTGCCGACTCTTCAATACCCTCGATTGCCTCAAGGTACTGCTCGGTAATATCCACAATCGGGATATCCCATATGCTGACCTTGTTTTTGTTTATAAGATGCAAAAGCAAATCGAGAGGTCCGTTGAAGCTTTCAAGCTTATATTGCAGTTTTTCCATAATTTGTATTTCCTATACCTTACATAAATATTCCGAATATCGCAAATACCGCACGCAGTATCAGGTTGAGGAAGAAATTCACGCCTGTGCCGATGATACTGCCGAACGCACCCGTCAGGGACAGCACCATAATCAATATCATAACATACTGCTCGTATTGGAGTACGGTGTAATAAAGCTTATGCGGAATTATCATTCCGACAACCTTGAAGCCGTCCAAAGGCGGCAGGGGAATGAGGTTAAATACCATAAAGCACAGATTTCGGTATGCGAAATAGTACATAATAAGCCGTATAGTATCGACCGCACCGACCGCACCGAGCTTTGCACAAACCAAAATTGCCGCCGAGCCGACCAGTATTCCCAAAAATGCGAGAATAAAATTCAATATGGGGCCTGCTGCGGCAACAAGTGCCATACCACGGGTACGGTTTTTGTAATATGCAGGGTTGATTTGCACAGGCTTTGCCCAGCCGAAGCCTGTTAAAATCATCAGTATCGTGCCAATCAAATCAAGGTGTGCCATAGGATTAAGCGTCAGCCTGCCCTGATACCTCGGCGTCGGGTCACCGAGCTTTGTGCTTACCCAGCCGTGAGCTACCTCGTGTACGGTCAGAGCGAGGAGCGTTGTAGGCACGCCGACAAGTATATTATATAAATTGAACATCATATCATTCCTTATAAATTCTGTTTCCTTATTATTATACAATTTTTTTCCGCAATTGTAAAGCATTTAAATAATATTTATTTTTTATAATCGTCAAAATGGTTTTTGTTGACAAATGAGAAAATAGGTGTTATAATAAAATGCGGTATAAAGATTTTATGAGCGGAGGTGTAAGCTGTGAGAATATCTCTGAGTGAAAGGAAAACCTACGGGATAATAATGCTTGCGGCTGCGTGTGCGGGATTGTTATATGTAATAACATCTCATATAAGCTTTGTGATAAATGCTATAAAGTATAGTGCCGTTACGCTTACAAATATATCAACGGGTATATTCAGATTGGAGTGTCTGGTGCTTCCGCTGGCATTTATGATGCCCCGTAACCGATATTTTCCGAAAATTCTTTTGCTTAAATGTCTTATGATACTCTTTTGTATCACAGGTCTTGCGGGAGTTATGTGGGTTTTCCAGTATCTTAATTACATAAGCTTGCGTGAGATTTTTGACAGTGATAAGATGTACCTTTATCAGGGAATAAAGATAAATTACATTGCGGCGAACAGATTTTTGTGGGGTAATCAGGGCTTTGCGGGAGTTGTACTTTCATTTATATTGAGTGTGATGTATGGTGTTTCGGCAGCTTTGATACATAAGCATCGGCATGTGGTTGCTGTATGTTTTTCGGCAATATGCGCTTTTCGCCTGATTGCACCGATGATATGTATTCCTGCAGGCGGCGATTTATCGATGTTTGGGGAATGGTTCGGGCATAATGCTTTTTGGATTATTTCGGGAATTTTGCTTAACGTAGCAATCTGGCGTGCGGCAAAATCGGACGCACATTGGATTAACCTTGTCTGGAGCGAAATGGATATGCGCTCTGATGACGATTGATAACATTAAGGAGGATTTAGTTTTGGCAGAACATCACCATCATCATCACCATCATCATTCTATTGAAAAGGAACGCAAGAATAAGAAAATCAAGCGTATTGTCAGAGTACTGTTTGTAGTGGCACTTGTTATGCTTATTCCTTATCTGGCAATTGAGTTCTTTCCGTTTGTGAGGTCAATATTTGCACATAACAAAATAAATATGTCAACCGTTTGTTACACTTTTTTGCGTATTGCACTTTTGGGTATTCCCATTATTATCACAATGCCCTCAAAGCCGTACAAAAAATGGATAGAAAAGACCGATTTGCTGAGCAAATGGTTTGCGGTAACGTCCTTCCTGTTCTTTACGGGTCTGGTTGCGGACATTATGTCGTACAATATCTTCGGCGGCTACGAGGATTTGGGCGAGGACCCCGTTATGCTGAAAATGCTTTGGGGCAATATCGGCATAAACGGTCTTGTATTCTGCTTTGTGCAGGGCTTGGGTTACCTGTTCCTGTGGAAGAAGATTAAAAGCCATAAAAAGGACGTAGTACTCCTTTTTGCCGCTACATACGCACTTTATCTGATTATGCCCTTTGCGTTTATGATTATCACGCATATTCCGTTTGGTACCGACGCTTGGCATATCTGGTTTGACAAAAATATCTGGTTCTACATATCAAACGTGTTCTTCCTTGCAGGACTTATTGTCTGTGCAACTACAAGAAGAGCATGGAGTGAAATTATCTGGAAATAAATGTATTCAAAACCCGCCTTTGGGCGGGTTTTGACGTGAAAAATAAGCGTCGCATCTCACCATTTTTTGGAACTTGAAGTACCCTTGTACGTTGGCATTCCTCAAAAAGGCAATCTGCTCGCTTCTTTTCCACGTACGTTATATCCCTTATTAAATACAAAAGAGAAAGGAATGCAATGATGGCTATTGAAAGAGTAAGAGAATATTTTGAAGAGCTTGGTATTGCCGAGAGAATACAGGAATTTAATGTATCGAGTGCAACAGTAGAGCTTGCGGCGGCGGCACTCGGCTGCGAGGCTTGCCGAATTGCGAAAACGCTGTCCTTCAAGGTTGGTGAGGAGGTAGTGCTGATAGTTTGTGCGGGAGACGCAAGAATTGATAACCCGAAATACAAGGCACAGTTCGGCACAAAAGCGAAAATGCTCACACCCGACGAGGCGGTTGAGCTTGTAGGTCACGCAGTAGGCGGAGTATGTCCGTTTGCGGTAAATGACGGTGTCAAGGTTTACCTCGATAAATCCCTCGAACGCTTTGAAACGGTATTCCCTGCGTGCGGCAGCTCGAACAGTGCAATCGAGCTTACAATACCCGAGCTTGTAAAATATTCACAAGCAATTGCGGTAATTGACGTATGCAAGCTGTGAGAATGAGAAAAAAATCGGCATAGTACTTGAAATTTGTTGCAGTATGTGATAAAATATTTTGAAAACTACTTTGGGAGTGATTGAATTGGCATATAAAATTCTTGCGAAGAAATTCTTAAATCCGCAGATTTTTGTTATGGAAATAGACGCACCGCTTATTGCGAAAAAGGCAGAGCCGGGTCAGTTTATTATCCTCAGAATTGATGAGTACGGCGAAAGAGTGCCCTTTACCGTATCCGATTTTGACAGAGAAAAGGGCACGGTTACTATAATTGTGCAGGTTGTCGGCAAGACAACACAAGATTTGGCAAAGCTTGAGGCAGGCGACGAGCTTCTGGACTTTGCAGGACCTCTCGGTATGCCGACCGAGCTTGACGGCTTGAAAAAGGTTGCTGTAATCGGAGGCGGTCTGGGTACGGCAATTGCCTATCCGCAGGCTAAAAAGCTGCATCAGATGGGTGCTGAGGTACACGCAATCACAGGCTTCCGTGACGAAAGCCTTATTATTCTCAAGGACGAGCTTGATGCCGTTTCCGATAAGCTTGTAATTACCACAGACGACGGCTCGAACGGTATAAAGGGCTTTGTTACCGACCGCCTGAAGGAGCTTGTTGAGTCAGGCGAGAAATATGACGCTGTTATCGCAATCGGACCGCTTATGATGATGCGTGCCGTTTGTAATGTTACCAAGGAATACGGTATCAAGACAATTGTTAGTATGAACCCTGTAATGATTGACGGTACGGGAATGTGCGGTGGCTGCCGTGTTATCGTCGGCGGTGAAACAAAGTTTGCCTGTGTTGACGGTCCCGACTTTGACGGTCATCAGATTGACTGGCAGGCTGCTCTTAACAGACAGAAGATGTTCAAGGAACACGAAAAGCGTTCCTGCGACGAGGGTCATTGCCGTATAGGCAGAATTTCAAAGCCTGAATAAGAAGGAGAGTGTGAGAAAAATGCCTAATATGTCATTAACTAAAAATCCGATGCCCGAACAATGTCCCAACGAGCGTAACAAGAACTTTTTAGAGGTTACGACAGGCTACACCGAGGAAATGGCAATCGACGAGGCACAGCGTTGTCTTAACTGTAAGCACAAGCCGTGTATGCAGGGCTGTCCCGTAAGCGTTAAAATCCCTGAGTTTATCGCATATGTAGCCGAGGGTGAGTTTGAGAAGGCATATCAGAAAATTAAGGAAACCAATGCACTTCCTGCTGTCTGTGGCAGAGTTTGTCCGCAGGAAAAGCAGTGCGAGTCAAAGTGCGTAAGAGGTATCAAGGGCGAAAGCGTTGCAATCGGCAGACTTGAAAGATTTTGTGCCGATTGGCATATGAAGAATATAAAGGACGAGATTACCGTTCCCGAAAAGAACGGCAAGAAGGTAGCCGTTGTCGGCTCGGGCCCTGCAGGACTTACCGCAGCGGGCGATTTGGCTAAGCGTGGCTATGAGGTCACCGTTTACGAGGCGTTCCACGTTGCGGGCGGTGTGCTTATGTACGGTATTCCTGAATTCCGTCTGCCTAAGGATATTGTGCAGAATGAGATTGCAAGCCTTAAAAAGCTTGGCGTAAAAATCGAAACAAACGTAATTGTCGGTAAAACCATTATGGTTGACGAGCTTATCGAGGATATGGGCTTTGACGCAGTATTCCTCGGCACGGGTGCAGGTCTGCCGTCCTTTATGGGACTTGAGGGCGAGAGCCTTAACGGCGTGTACTCGGCAAATGAGTTCCTGACCAGAATAAACCTTATGAAGGGATACAAATTCCCAGAATATGATACACCCGTTTATGTGGGTAAGAATGTTGCGGTGTTCGGCGGCGGTAACGTGGCTATGGACGCTGCAAGATGTGCAAAGCGTATGGGTGCGGAAAATGTTTATATCGTTTACCGCCGTGGCAAGGAGGAGCTTCCTGCCCGAGCAGAGGAGGTTATGCACGCCGAGGAGGAGGGTGTAATCTTCAAGCTTTTGACCAACCCGACACGTCTTATCGGTGACGACGAGGGCTGGCTCAAGGCAATCGAGGTAGTGGATATGGAGCTTGGCGAGCCTGATGCTTCGGGCAGACGCAAGCCTGTCGTAGTAGCAGGGTCGGAGCATACAATGGATATCGACACCGTAATAGTAGCTATCGGACAGACACCAAATCCGCTTATCAAAAAGACCACCGAGGGTCTTGACACCAACGCAAGAGGCTGTATTGTTGCCGATGACAACGGCAAAACCTCACGTGACGCAATCTATGCAGGCGGCGACGCAGTGACAGGTGCGGCAACGGTAATTCTTGCAATGGGCGCAGGCAAAACCGCCGCTGAGGCGATTGATGAATATTTAAATTAAACAGAAGAGGTGGAAGATGATGGGTATATTTAAGGAATTTAAGGATTTTATAACCAGAGGCAATATCCTCGACTTGTCAGTCGGCGTTATTATGGGTGCTGCGTTTACCAAAATCGTTACCGCACTTACCCAGAATATCATAATGCCGCTGATTACGATAATCACAGGCAAGGTTACGGTATCCGAGCTTAAGGGTACAATCGGTGTTACCGAAATCCCGTACGGACTGTTCTTTCAGGCTGTGATTGATTTCCTGCTCACAGCAATTGCGATTTTTGCACTTGTAAAGTGCATTTCGGTTGCCACCAAAAAGATGGAGGCACTTCGCAAGAAGCAGGAGGAAGAAGTACCTGCTCCCGCTCCCGAGCCGAGCGACGAGGTAAAGCTTCTTACCGAAATCCGCGACCTTCTCCAAAACAAATAATATTCAGACAAGAAAGGGCATATACTTTAGTATATGTCCTTTTTTGGACGAAAAACAAAAGGAGTGGTTTAAGGTGGCAATAGAAAGGGTAACACGGGTACAGGAGCCGAAAACGCAGAGTCTTACGCTGGAAAACAGAGAAAGTCTAAGCATTTCGGGCGTAAATGACGTGCTGAATTTCTCCGATACGTCAGTTGAGCTTGATACAAGCCTTGGCATTTTGAAGGTTTCGGGTGAGAATTTAAAGATAATCAGCGTCAGCACCGAGGGCAAGACGGCGGAGCTTATCGGCAAGGTCAATTCGCTTGAATACAAAAAACAGCACGAGAAAAAGAGCCTCTGGCAGAGTGTGTTCAAATAATGCTCGTTCCGATTGGGTTTGAGGCACGGGGGTTTATTATGCTGTGCCTTGCGGGGGCTGCGTGTGCACTCGGCTACGATGTGCTGAAAATCATTTTTGCACCGCTTGAAAAAAGGTCGGTGTTTACGGTGCTTCGTGTTTTTCTTACCTGCACGCTCTGGGCATTCGTGCTGTCCTTTACCGCAATGCTCTACAATCACGCACGGCTTAGGTATTTTATGCCGCTTGCACTGTTTTTGGGTGCGGTAGTATGGATTTTTTCGGTCGGACGGATTTTTTCGGCGGTGTTTTCGTATATTTGGAAACTTTTTTTGAAAATTTGCGGGATTATTTTCAAAATACTATTGACACCGCTGCAATTTTTGCATAAAATTATAATGATACCATTAGGTATGGTAGGAAGTTTTTTGTGCAAATTAAAAGCAAGACTTTCCGTCTGCGTTGGGAGAATTGTTGATGAACAAAGAGAAAAAGCAAAGCGGCGTCGCCGAAAGAGAAACGAAAAAACCAAAATTCGTAAAAAGCACGCTCGGCATAGGCATACTGTGCGCCATAGCGGCACTGGTAATGATAATCCGCGGCGTGGGCGTACAGCCCGACATCACCGCAAACAAGCAGACAATCGCCGAGCTTGAAAGCCGCATCGAAGCGGAAAAGGAACGCCAGGCCGAGGTTGACCGAATGAAGGAAAATTCGGACAGTGACGAGTATATCGAGAAGGTTGCCCGTGACACACTCGGAATGGTTAAAAGCGATGAAATCGTATTCTATGATGTATCGGAAAAGTAACACACGCTAAGGAGGAAGAATTCCAAAAATGTCATTAGAGATTGGAAGCATAGTCGAGGGCAAGGTGTCCAAAATAATGCCGTTCGGAGCGTTCGTATCGCTGCCCGGCAAGAAGTCCGGTCTTGTACATATTTCCGAGGTTGCGAGGGATTATGTCGAAAACATTGCCGACCATTTAAAAGAGGGTGACGAGGTTAAGGTTAAGGTTGTCAAGATTGATGATGACGGTAAAATCAGCCTTTCCATCAAGCAGGCACTTGAACCGAAAAAACGCACCGAAAAGAAACAGGAGGAGCGTGCCCCCAAGGGACCTATCCGCCCTGCCGATATTGATTGGAGTACGCCAAGCTCTGCCGATATGTCCTTTGAGGATAAGCTCAGCAGATTTAAGCAGGACGCTGACGAAAAGATGCAGGCGCTCAAGCGTTCAAACGACTCGAAACGCTCGGGCGGCTACCGCAGAGGCGGCGGCCCGTACTGATATAGGTTTACATAGTGCAAATGCACTTGAAAAAATCGTTCACCAAGCGTTTAGTGAACGATTTTTTTCCACGTGGAGATTGTGCCGCAAAAAGCGGCAGAACGGAGATTACTATGGACAAGAATAACTACACACTGCTTACAGATTTTTATGAGTTCACAATGGCGAACGGCTTTTTCAACAAGGGCTACCGTGATAAAATCGCATATTTTGATATGTTCTTCCGCCGTGTACCCGACGATGGCGGTTTTGCGATTATGGCAGGTGTTCAGCAGCTTATAGAATACCTCAAAAATCTGTCCTTTACCGCAGAGGATATTGAATATCTGCGTTCAAGAGATATGTTTTCTGGGGCGTTTCTTGACTATCTTGCAAATTTCAAGTTCACCTGCGATGTGTGGGCAGTACCCGAGGGAACGCCGATTTTTCCGCACGAGCCGATTGTGGTTGTAAGAGGTCCTGTTGTTGAGGCACAGTTTATCGAAACAATGATTTTGCTGACAATAAACCACCAAAGCCTGATTGCGACCAAAGCTAACAGAATTGTAAGAGCAGCCGAGGGCAGACCCGTAATGGAGTTCGGCTCAAGACGGGCACAGGGCTATAATGCGGCAATTTTAGGTGCAAGAGCGGCATATCTTGGCGGCTGTGTAGGAACTGCCTGTACCGTTTCGGACAGAGATTTCGGTGTGCCTGCACTCGGTACTATGGCGCATAGCTGGATTCAGCTTTTTGACAGCGAATATGAAGCGTTCAAGGCTTATGCCGAGGCGTATCCTGACAATTGCACGCTGCTCATTGATACCTATAATGTGTTAAAATCTGGTATCCCAAATGCGATTAAGGTCTTTGATGAGGTATTAAAACCGCTCGGCAAGCGTCCCAAGGGCGTCAGAATAGATTCGGGCGACATCACCTATCTTTCCAAGAAATGCAGAAAGATGCTTGATGATGCAGGCTATCCCGATTGCGGTATAGTTGCGTCAAATTCTCTGGACGAGTATATTATAAGAGATATGATTATTCAGGGTGCGAAAATCGACTCCTTCGGAGTTGGCGAGCGTCTTGTAACGTCCAAATCAGCACCCGTTTTCGGCGGTGTGTACAAGCTTGCGGCGGTGGAAAATGACAATGGCGAGGTAGTGCCTAAGATTAAGATTTCAGAGAATGTTGAAAAGATTACAACCCCAGGCTTTAAGCAGGTTTACAGACTTTACTCGAGAGAAAGCTCGGCGGCGATTGCGGACGTAATCACATTGCACGATGAGGTTATTGACGACTCCAAGCCATACGAGATTTTCGACCCAGAGCATACATGGAAGAGAAAAACGGTCACCGATTTTTATGCAAGACCGCTTTTGAAGCCGATTTTTGAAAAAGGTGAGTGCGTCTATGACCAACCGTCCCTTGAGGCATTGCGTGAATACTGCCGTATGGAAATTGACGGACTTTGGGACGAGGTTAAGCGATTTGAAAATCCGCATACCTACTACGTTGACCTGTCACAAAAGCTGTGGGATATGAAATACGGACTGTTGGGGAAATATAAATAATGGAAACAAAAATAGTAAAAATCACCGACCCAAGGGACACTAAAATCACGGAAATGGGTGAGATTATAAGGAATGGCGGATTGGTCAGCTTTCCGACCGAAACGGTTTACGGCCTCGGTGCTAATGCGTTTGACGAAAAGGCGGTGCTGTCTGTATTTGTGGCGAAAAACCGCCCTGCCGATAATCCTTTAATAGTGCATCTGGCGGATATCAGCGAGCTGGAAACGGTTGCACGTGATATTCCCGATGCGGCATATAAGCTCTTTCGTGAATTTTCTCCAGGGCCGCTTACGATTATATTGAAGAAAAAGGACACCGTTCCCGACGTTGTTTCTGCAGGACTTGATACTGTGGCGGTGAGGATACCCTCGCACCCGATTGCACAGGCTCTTATAAGGGCGGCAGGTGTGCCGATTGCAGCTCCAAGCTCCAACCTCTCGGGACGTCCGAGTCCTACAAGAGCGGAGCACGTTATCGAGGATATGAAGGGTCGTATCCCTGCCATTATTGACGGCGGAGCGTGTAGTGTGGGAGTTGAGTCGACTGTTATAGAGCTTACAACGGGGACAGTAAATATACTTCGCCCAGGAGGTATTACAAAATCAGACCTTGGGGCAGTACTTGAAAATGTAACCGTCGACAGACACGTTACCGAAATGGTAACTGACGGTGAAACACCAAAGTCCCCTGGTATGAAATACAAGCATTATGCACCCGATGCGGAGGTTACCGTTCTTGTTGGGGACACAAAAACTACTGCTGCGGAAATCAAACAGCTTTTGAACGGGGAAAAGGGTGCTGTCTGCGGTGTGATGTGCTATGACGGCTTTGCCTTTGACTGTGAAACAGTTCTCTATATGGGAGAGGATAACAAAACCTATGCAGAACGGCTCTTTGATGCATTAAGACAATGCGATGCACTCGGAGTAAAGAAGGTTTTTGCACAGTTTAGCGAGGACGAAAACTACGGACTTGCAGTAAGAAACCGTCTGTTTAAGGCAGCAGCGGGCAGAGTTATAATTTTATGAGGGACACAAAATGAACATTTTATTTGTATGTACGGGCAACACCTGCCGCTCGCCGATGGCGGCTGCATTGTTTAACAAAATTGCGGTTGAACGTGACTTAGATGTACGAATTGAGTCGGCAGGCATTTTTGCCAATGACGGTGACGGAGCGTCTGCCGAGGCGGTGGTTGTAATGAAAGCCTACGGTATCGACCTGCTTGGTCATCACGCACAGACGATAGATTCCGAGTTTATCGGGAAAAGCGACCTAATTCTTACTATGACGGCAGCACACAAAATGCTGCTTGACCAGTACGCAGGTGATAAGACCTTTACTCTTTGCGAGTATGTCGGTCTTGACGGAGATATTCCCGACCCGTTCGGCTCGGATATCTCGGAATATGAGAAATGTGCGGACAAGCTGTATAATGCTTTAACGCTTTTGGCGAATAAGATTTCAGAGGATTGATATAATGCAGGATATAACTGTGCGTGCAATGGAAATAGGGGACACTAAAGCACTTGCTGAGCTTGATATCAAATGCTTTGCTGTGCCTTGGTCGGAGCAGGCATTTCGTGATGAAGCGGAAAATGACCTTGCCTCCTATCTTGTTGCAGTGAAGGACGGTGAGCTTGTCGGGTATATCGGTTATTGGAGAGTGGTCGATGAGGGACACATAACCAACATTGCTGTTTCCCCGAAATACCGCAGACAGAAGATTGCCTCCAATTTACTTGAAAATATCATAAAGGCAGCGTATAATGAGGGGCTTGTGTTGTTGACGCTCGAGGTCAGGAAAAGCAATACGGCGGCAAGGAGCTTGTATGAGGGATATGGGTTTTTGCCGCTCGGAGAGAGAAAGGGTTACTATCATTCGCCGACCGAGGACGCTGTGATTATGACCTTGATGTTAGGAGATAACTGAATGAGAACACTTATTTTGGGAATAGAAAGCTCTTGCGACGAAACCGCCGCTGCGGTGGTTGCCGACGGCAGAGAGGTGCTTTCAAACGTAATCAATTCGCAGATTGACCTGCATAAGCTTTACGGCGGAGTTGTCCCCGAAATTGCGTCAAGAAAGCATATCGAAAATATTTCTGTCGTAGTCGATGAGGCACTTGAAAAAGCAGGTGTTACCTTTGATGATATAACTGCAATTGCCGTTACCTACGGCCCAGGGCTTGTGGGTGCACTTTTAGTCGGTGTTTCCTATGCAAAAGCATTGTCCTTTGCACTCGGAAAACCGCTTGTGCCTGTTCATCATATAAGGGGACACATAACTGCAAATTACATAGCACACCCCGACGTGAAGCCGCCGTATATCTGCCTTGTGGCATCGGGCGGACACAGTCATATTGTACGTGTTGATGATTACAATGATTTTGAGGTAATTGCGAGAACACGAGATGATGCGGCAGGGGAGGCATACGATAAGATTGCACGTGTGCTTGGACTTGGCTACCCTGGCGGACCGCTGATTGACAAGCTTGCAAAGGAGGGTAACCCTCACGCAGTTGAATTTCCGAGAGTACAGATGGCAGAGGGGTCGCTTGATTTCAGCTTTTCGGGCGTGAAAACCGCCGTTATAAACTATCTGCATAAGGCGGAACAAAAAGGAGAAGAGGTCAATAAGGCTGATATCGCCGCAAGCTTTCAGCAGGCGGTATGTGAGGCACTTTGCACGCATACCTTGAGTGCCGCAAAAGCGGCAAAGGTGAAAACCGTCGCACTTGCAGGCGGTGTGGCATCGAACAGCTGTCTTAGGCAAATGATGACCGATATGTGTAAAAAAGAGGGGATAGACGTAATCTATCCGCCCCCTGTGCTTTGTACTGATAACGGTGCAATGATTGCCTCGGCAGGCTATTTTGGATATTTGAGAGAGGATTTTGCGGGACTTGACTTAAATGCAGTTCCTTCATTACCTTTATAAGAGAATTTATGTAGACCGTTCATTGGACGGTCTATTCTTTTTTTACATTCAGCTCAACGACTTTTTCCCGTTTTTGCGGCTTTGACTTTTTAATTTCGCAAGGCTTGCTAAACTCACTCCGTTTTCGCTCAAAGCGACCGTTTCTGACCGCCCACAAAACATCGGTTTTACTGATTACGCTCCGTCCCTCGTTTTCGGCAAGATTAGCGAGCGTTTCCAAAATTCGTACAGCGTCCCTGCCGTTTGAGGTATAGGCTGCAAGACATTCTGCGGCACAAGGCTCGACCGTCAGATTTAGCCGTGCGGCGGCACCATTGATTATTGCGATTACCTGCGAATATCCGAGAGGCAAAAAGAAAATCTCGGTACACCGTGACCTTAATGCAGGCGGAATTTCCGACGGTGAGCGTGTCGTTGCACCGATTAAACGAAAATCGGCAGGTAGCCCCTCACGAAAGATATTGTGGATATAATGCGGAATATTCTTGTCGGTGCGTGAATAGTATGCACTTTCAAAATGCACGCACCTGTCCTCCAGAACCTTCAGGAGCTTGTTCATCTGCATCGGAGCAAGCTCGCCAATTTCGTCAATAAACAGTACACCGCCGTGTGCTTCTGATACTGCACCCTGCTTAGGCTGTGGAATACCAAAGCTGCCATATGCTCCCGAGCCTTGGTAAATCGGGTCGTGTACCGAGCCGATTAAGGGGTCTGCAAAGGAGCGTTCGTCGTATCTAAGACACGATGCGTCAAGCTCAACGAATTTTGCGTCCATAGCAAACGGTGTTCCCTTTGACCGCTTCGCCTCCTCAAGTGCCGCACGTGCTGCGGTGGTTTTACCCACCCCAGGAGGTCCATATATAAGGATATGCTGCGGATTTTTGCCGCAAAGTGCGACTTTTAACGCCTTTACCGCCTTTTCCTGACCTATAATTTCTTCAAAATTACTCGGTCTTGCACGCTCGGTAAGCGGCTTGCCGAGGCTTACCTTCCTAAGTGCGTTTATCCGCTCCGCTTCACGCTTGTCGTCTTCTTTAATGCCCTTTCTGTCCGTGCTTGCACCCATTACCATTCCGAGAAAGTAATAGCCGCCCACCGCAAAAAAGAAGGTTTGTGCAATTATCAGTACCAACGACACGCAAAATCCCTCCGATACATATTTTCTAATACTATTTTTCGACATTTTACAGTTCATATACTTGAAAAAAATTGGTTTTAGCGATATAATAAATAAAAAGAAAAAATGCTGCGGAGGTGTAATATGGCACAGTCAACAACCGCCAAAAATAAATATTTGCGTGACTACCTCAAGGATTTGCCCGACTTCGTGTTCTCGTACATTGAGGAATACTACAACGGCGAGAGTGTCAATACAAAGCTTGCTTACAGCCTTGATATCAAGGTATTCTTTGATTTTCTGCGTGCGGAATGTTACCCTGAAATCAAGAAAAACGAGGATTTTACCGTGTCGCATATGGACAAGGTAACACCCGTACTGTTGATACATTTTAAGTCTTACCTGCGTGAGTATGAGGTCACCTACACCTCGCCGAGAGGACGTCCCGTAAAGCGTGTACTCAGAAATTCGGCATTCGGCATAAACCGTAAGCTTTCTGCGGTAAGAGGACTTTTTATATACCTTTACAAGACCGAGCAGATTTCGCAAAATGTGACCGATAAGGTCGATTTTATGAAGCTGCACCAAAAAATAAAAAAACCGCTTACCACACAGGAAACGGTCAGCCTGATTGACGTGCTGTATAACGGCGAGAATTATTTTGAGGGCAGACACCTTGCCGAGTATAACCGCCGCAGACTGCGGGATATTGCACTTTTTATTACATATCTCGGTACGGGCGTGCGTGTCAGCGAGCTTGTTTCCCTGAATGTCGGTGATATTGATTTTGGTGCGGACGAAACCTCAGGCTCGTTTATCGTAACACGAAAGGGCGGCGACCAACAGGAGATTTTTATGCCGCCGCAGGTATATGAGGCAATGAAGGAGTATATAGACTCAATCAACGCAAAGGACACCGACCCGCTGTTTCTGAACCGTTCGGGTGAGCGTATCAAGGTGGGCGGCGTGGAAAAAACACTCAAAAACTACTGTGCCGCAGTAGGTATCACGCACCCCGACAAAACAAGACCGCACGCTCTAAGACGTACCTTTGCCTGTCAGCTCCTTGCCGACGGTGTGGATATCAAAATGGTAGCCGAGCTTATGGGACACAAAAATATCGAGGTCACTCACCGCTACTACGCACAGTACTCGCAACAGCAACGCAGAGAGGTTATGCAGGAGCATAAGGTGTTTGAGGTTGATGAATAGGGACACAAAAGGGACGTTTGATAACGTCCCTTTAACAATTCATATGTTGTACAAATGATAATATAGTCCCTTTTTCTCAATAAGCTCGCTGTGAGTGCCGTTTTCCTCGATACCGTTTTCGGTGAGGACGAGGATTTTGTCGGCATTTTTTATTGTTGTCAGGCGGTGTGCAATGGTGAACACCGTTCTGCCCTTGGCAAGCTCATCAAGCGATTTCTGTACGATTCTTTCGCTTTCGTTATCGAGTGCGGAGGTTGCCTCGTCAAGAATTAAAATCGGCGGATTTTTGAGGAATACTCTTGCAATGGAAATTCTCTGCTTCTGACCGCCAGAGAGCTTGACGCCACGCTCTCCGACATACGTATCATAGCCGTCGGGGAGCTTTTCGATAAACTCCGCCGCACCTGCCCTCTGTGCCGCCTCCTTAATCTCGTCAAGGCTCGCACCCGGTCTGCCGTATTCGATATTATCTCTTACTCTGCCCGAGAACATATAAACGTCCTGCATCACAACGCCTATCTGATTGCGGAGCGAGTGCATTGTCATATTGTTGATGTTTATGCCGTCAATCAGAATTTCGCCGTCTGTCACCTCGTAAAATCGGGGGATAAGGTTGCACAGAGTAGTCTTGCCGCCGCCCGAAGGACCGACAAGAGCAATACTTTTGCCTGCATCAACCTTCAGGCTGATATTTTCAAGCACCTTTTCGTCGCCGTCGTCATAACGGAAGCTGATATTTCTAAGCTCGATATCACCCTTGAGCGTGCCGACATCAATTGCACCTTCTCTGTCGACTATATCAGGCTCGGTATCCATAATCTCCAGAAAACGCTCAATGCCCGTCATACCACGCTGAAACTGCTCGCTGAAATTCACGATTACCCTGATTGATGCAAGGAGCGTGGATATGTACAGAAGATATGCCATCAAATCGGCGGCATTGATTTTGCCGTAAATAATGAAAATTCCGCCTGCCGCAACCGCCGTTATATACATCAGACCGTCAAAAAAGCGTGTCGTTGACTGAAATGCCGCCATATAGCGGTAGCCGAGCTTTTTTACTCGGTGAAATTCTCTGTTGCCCTCCTCGAATTTCGACTTTTCGACCTCCTCGTTGGCGAAGGATTTCACCACACGGATACCGAGCAGGCTGTCCTCAACCTGTGCGTTAAGCTCGCCTATCTGATGCCGCTGACGCTTGAATGCATCACGCATTTTGCCTCGCCAGCTGAGCGAGCAGACGAGCATTATCGGAATAAGCACGAAGATTATCCCCGTAAGCGGCAGATTGATGTTTGCGAGTATCAGGAAGGACGCAATGAACTTAAAGCCGACAATGAACATTTCCTCGGGACCGTGGTGTGCAAATTCGGTTATATCGAAAAGGTCGGAGGTAATTCTGCCCATTATTTGTCCGACCTTGGTGTTCGAGTAATAGGAAAAGGACAGCTTCTGCAAATGCGAAAAGAGGTCACGCCGCATATCCGTTTCGATTTTGACACCCATAACGTGTCCCATATTAGCCATATAATAATTCGCCGCCGTATCTATAATACGCAACACGAGATAAAACACCGCTATGCCTATAACAGTGCGGACTGTGAGTGCGGCAGGGTTATAGATTGCCGTATTCGAGATTTCACGGGCAATAAGCGGAAAGACAATTTCGCACACCGCCGTCAGCGACGCACATAAAAGGTCAAGAAAAAGCGTCAGTTTATATTTTCCGAAGTACGGCAAAAATCTTTTTAACATATACCAAACAGGCATTTTTCGGTTGTTCATAAAATCCACTATCCTTTCTGATTTAATTGTATCACAAAACAGGGAGGAAGTTCAACCAAAACTTGACTTTTTTTATAAAAGGGGTATAATAAAATTAAATATAACTTGAAAAGAGGTCTTTATAATGGAATGTAATCACAATTGTGAAAGCTGTTCGGCAAGCTGTGCAGAACGTGAGGCGGAAAGCCTGCTTGCACCGCAGAACGCAAACAGCAATATAAAAAAGGTTATCGGAATTGTAAGCGGTAAGGGCGGTGTCGGCAAATCGCTCGTAACCGCATTATCGGCGGTAATTTCCGCAAGACGGGGTTATCAGACGGCAATTCTGGACGCTGACCTGACAGGCCCGTCAATCCCCAAAATGTTCGGTATTAAGAAAAAAGCACAAGGCTCGGAGCTTGGAATACTTCCCGAGGTTTCCAAAACAGGCATCAAAATTATGAGCCTTAATCTCCTTTTGGAGAATGAAAGCGACCCTGTAATATGGCGAGGTCCTGTAATCGCAGGTACTGTCAAGCAGTTCTGGACGGACGTGGTGTGGGAGGACGTGGACTTTATGTTTGTCGATATGCCTCCTGGTACAGGAGATGTACCGCTGACAGTGTTCCAGTCTTTGCCCGTTGACGGAATTATAGTTGTGGCATCTCCGCAGGAGCTTGTCGGTATGATTGTGGAAAAGGCTGTTAAGATGGCAGGTATGATGAATATACCCATACTCGGTATTGTCGAGAATATGAGCTATGTCAAATGCCCCGACTGCGGTAAGGAAATCAAAATTTTCGGTGACAGCCATATTGATTCGGTTGCTATGGAATATCATCTGCCCCTTCTCGGCAGAATACCCGTTGAGCCGAAGCTTGCAGCTGCATCGGACGCAGGTATGATTGAGCTGTTTGAGGGCGATTGGATTGACGCTATCGGTAATAAGTTAGATGAAATGATGGCATAAATGTACGATAAGAGGGACGGAATTATCCGTCCCTCTGCTGTATCATATCCGCAAATGCTTGGGATAATGATTTTTTAATATACCGCCCGAGCATTTTCCCCAGCCGAGCGGATACCCGTCCGCAAGTACACCGCACCAGCCGCCTGACTCGGCAGAGAGTGTTTCACCGTGCATAAAGCGTGCGATATCCTCCGCACTTGGGTTTACCGTATTTTTAAAATCCTTGCCCTCAAGTGCAAGTGCAAGTGCGTGCGACGGTATAAATCTGCCCTTTCGCACCTCGCCCAGCTCCAAGCCTGCACGAAGCACCTTGATTTTGTCAAGGTCGAGCGGCTCGGGCAGCAGATACAATCTGTCGCCGAACAAAACAGGCTCGCCCGAAAGCTCACAGTTTAAATTTTCTCTTATAAAAGCCTCCGCCTCAGGAGGTATTTTTTTAGCTTTTTTCTGCACATTTCTCGGAGGTCTTTCGCCGTCCTTTTGAAAAAGTGCGATAAAATGCCCCTCGCCTCGCATTTTATGCGGAAAAATACGCTTGGTTTTACCCTCGGCGTCATAGCCGTCAAGGAGTGAATTTTCCGATATTTTTATAAGCTTCATTTCGGGGTAAGTTTTTGTTATGTACTCGGCAACGCCCTCGTTTTCACAATGAGCAAAGGTACAGGTGGAATAAACCAGCCGACCGCCTGCGGCAAGCATTTTCACGGCACAATCGGCAATTTTTTTCTGCCGTACGGCACACGTTTCGCTGTGTGCCAGACTCCATTCGCTGATAGCCTGCGGCTCTTTTCGGAACATTCCCTCGCCCGAACAGGGTGCGTCAAGAATTATCGAGTCAAATTCCTCGGGAAATTTTTCCGCCAATCTCTCGGGTGTTTCGTTGGTTACAACGGCATTTTTCACACCCATACGCTCAATATTTTCCGAAACAATTTTCGCACGCTGGGGAATGATTTCATTTGCAACCAAAAGTCCTGTGCCTGCAAGCTCTGCCGCCGCCTGCGTTGCCTTGCCGCCCGGTGCGGCACACAAATCGAGAACTCTGTCCCCGTGCTTTATGCCCAAAACAGGAACAGCCGCCATTGCGGACGGCTCCTGAAAATAGAAAAGTCCTGCTGCGTGATACGGGTGCTTTCCCGAAAGCAGCTCCTTTGTGCCGTAGCAGCCGTTTTCGCACCACGGCACAGTGTCAAAGCCGCCCAAAACCTTGGATACAGCCACACGAGCACCCTTTTTGAGAGTATTTATTCTTATGCCGCAAAAATTCTCTTCGGCACAAAATGCCTTGCAAAATTCGGCATATTCATCGCCGAGCATATCCCTCATTTTGTCGGCGAAGTCCTGCGGCAATACCATTTCAGCCACTTTTTATCCTCCTTATAAAGCGGCGTCAATCATATCGCAAAAGTCGTCAAAGCTCTTTGCACCGACGCTCTTTTCTACAATTTTACCGTCCTTCATCAGTATAACGGTAGGGATTGACACAACGGCGTGCTCTGCCGCCAATGAGCTTTCATCGTCCACATTAACCTTGCAGACCTTGAGTTTGCCTGCATATTCGTCTGCAATTGAGTCGATTATCGGCGAAACCATTCGGCACGGTCCGCACCAGCTTGCCCAGAAATCCACCAGTACGGGGACGTCGGACAGCATTACCTCCTGTTCAAAATTTGCTTTTGTAAGCTCCTTTACCATAAAAAACACTCCTTTACGAATGAGAAACTATAAAGTCTATTATCGGACTATTGTCCTCCAAGCCGTGCGGATGGTGGTCACAGTCCTTTTTGATGATTGTTACGATTTCGCAGTTATTTGCGATATACGCATCATTTAAAAGCTTGCCGTTCTCCTCGTACGGCACGGTCTTGTCCGAGTCACCGCAGACGAGAATTACAGGGATTTTGCTTTTGACAAGCTTTGGGATATGGTCGAGCGGATGGTCACGGAAAGCTATAAGCTCGGGCAAATCCATCTTCTTATGCTCTTTGAACTCCGCAAAAAGAGCGTCGGTTGCATTGCCTACGCCTGCGGGACAGGAAAGCAGGTTTACAACAGGTGCGTCAAGATACATACAGGATACCAGCTCGGGATACTTTGACGCAAAGTATATACCCTGCATACCGCCGCAGCTCATACCCACTATTACGCATTTCTTCTCAACGCCATATTTTTTGTGCATATACTCCGCAAGCTCCGCACGTGCGTCGGTATCCGACCAATTGTGCCAGCGTGTAGTATTTTTGATGTGTGCAAGATGATAGCCCATTTTGACAAGCTCGATTTCCGCATTTGGAAAAGCATCAAAATACTCGGTTTTAAGCACCCATTTGCCGTTAGGCTTTTTCGGCACTACCACTATTACCATACGTCCCGAAAGAGTTTCCTCTATCATTTCAAAACCGTTCCACTCACCCATTATTGTCCTCTCCTTTACTCGAAATATTCGGGAAATGAACTGTAAATTTCGTTTCCGCTTGCCTCGGGAGTAACAAGCTCCTCGGCATAAAAAGCTCCGTCGGAATAGGTGAATTTCGTTACCGCTAGTCCAACGGTGGCCGTGGTTACAAGGTTTACAGCAGGAGAGTCACCCTCCATTGCTACCTCGATATATGCCGTACCGCCCATATTTTCGTCAAAAAGGGTATATGTGTTATCCTCGCCGACAGCAACCAATGCCCAACGCTGGCTGTCGTCCCACATCATATATCCGTCCCCGCCTCGCTGTGCCTCGGTGGCAAGGATAATGTCGGTGTATTCGCCGTCCATTACAACACCCACCTCACCGAGAGTTGTCCAATTATCCTTAATCGGATTTGTTTGTGAGGGTGTAATCATAGTCCTGACATCGCTCGGCACGGGAGTTCCAACGGGCGTTGGAGTCGGAGTCGGTGTCGGCTCTGCTGTGTCCCTACCGCCGCACGCAGTAAGTGCTGCGGCACATAAAATTACTGCAAGTAGTTTTTTCATTGCTAATTCATTCCTTTCCGCAATCTACGTCAATATATTTAGTTCCTGTATTTTTAATAATAGCTCTGCCCGAGGTCAGCTCGGTCATATCCTTTTTGAAAGCCTCGGTATCGCTTTTTTTGACGAGAACAAAATATGTAACCTCGGTATCATAGACTGTATTTTCGATTATATGGCTGTTTTCTGCAAGAAAATGCGATACCTTACCGCTCGTGGTATAGTCGACGGTTACGGTCACTATATCGCAAAGACGGCGTTCTATAATCCCTGCCGCAAGAAGTCCCTCTCTTGCCGCACCGCCGTATGCGTGTACAAGTCCGCCCGTACCTAAAAGCGTACCGCCGAAATATCTGGTAACCACCACCGCACAATCGACAATTCCTGCCTTCCTGATAGTATCAAGCACAGGCATACCTGCCGTACCCGACGGCTCATTATCGTCCGAATAACGAAAAATATTATTTTCATCAATCACATAGGCGTACACGTTATGCGTTGCGTCCGAATAGGTCTTTCGCATCTCCTCCAAAAAGGCGAGTGCCGTATCCTCGGTGTCGGCAGGGATAACGGTCGCAATAAATTTAGACCGCTTTTCCACCAAAACCGCCTCAGCACGCCGTGCCACCGTTTTATAACATTCCTTGTTTGAAATATCAATCACCGTCCGTTTCTGGTATATACCGCTTTACAAGCGAGAATGCCTGTTCATCGCACAAAAGCTTTACAAGAGTACCGCTTTCGGTATATTCCTCGTTCAGTATTTTCTGCGTGCTGTGCAGCTCGGACAAAAGTCCGCCCTCCGTGTACGGAATAAGTACCGTTACCTCGGTTTTTTTGCCCGGTGCAAGCTCTGCAAGAGCGGCAAGCAGCTCGGGAAAGCCCTCGTGCGTTTTTGCAGAAATTTTGACCTCGGCATCGTGTTCCTTTGCCGCTAAAACCGTATCCGCCTCCACAACGTCACTCTTGTTGAATACCGCAATAATCGGCTTTCCGCCTGCTCCTATATCGGAAAGCACCGACTGCACCACCCGAATATGGTCGGTATGCTGCGGATTTGATGCGTCAATAACGTGCAAAAGCACGTCCGCAACCGCCGCCTCCTCTAAGGTTGACTTGAAAGCTTCCACCAGATGATGCGGTAGCTTTCGGATAAAGCCTACCGTATCGACAAGCAGAATTTTGCGTGCATCGTCAAGCTCGATTGCTCTTGAGGTCGGGTCAAGCGTTGCAAAAAGCTTGTCCTCGGCAAACACGTCCGCATCGGTCAGTGCGTTCAAAAGTGTTGATTTGCCTGCGTTTGTATAGCCGACCAGAGCGGCGGTTATCACTCCGTCCTTCCTGCGGCGTCTGCGAAGAAGCTCACGGTGCTTTTCAAGCTCGGAAAGTTCCTCCTCCAAAGCGTTTATTCTGCGTCTTATATGCCGTCTGTCGCTTTCAAGCTTGGTTTCGCCCGGACCTCTCGTGCCGATTCCTGCACCCGTACGGCTCATTGCCTCTCCAAGACCACGAAGCCTTGGCAGACGGTATTTAAGCTGTGCAAGCTCGACCTGAAGCTTACCCTCGCCGCTTTTTGCACGCATTGCAAATATATCGAGAATGAGCATTGAGCGGTCAATCACCTTTACGCCGAGCATATCGGCGATATTTCTCGTCTGTACACCCGAAAGCTCGTCATCAAACACAACCGCATCAATTTCAAGACGTGGTATCATTTCGGCAATTTCCTCAAGCTTACCCTCGCCCATATATGTTCCGCTTTCAAGCTCGCTTTTATTCTGCACAACCTCCGCAACGACCTCACCGCCTGCCGTTTTGACAAGCTCGGCAAGCTCCGCC
>JAFULX010000063.1 GCA_017483065.1 Clostridia bacterium
ATCGGCGGTATCAGTATGAGCGGACTTGCCGAGATAATGCTCTCAAACGGTTTTAAGGTAACAGGCTCGGACAGACAGAAGAGCCATATCACCGATAAGCTTGAAAGCAAGGGTGCTGTTATTTTCGAGGGACACAAAAGCGAAAATATAAAGGGTGCGGATTTGGTGGTTTATACCGCCGCCGCAAAAGCCGATAATCCCGAAATAGTAGCAGCAAAGGAGCAGGGCATATTTCTTTTAAACCGTGCGGAATTTCTGGGGGCGCTTATGAAGGAGTATCCGAACACCGTATGCATTGCAGGTACACACGGCAAAACCACTACAACCTCAATCCTTGCTCACGCACTTTTAAAAGCTGACACAGACGCTACTGTATCAATCGGCGGCGAGCTTGATTTAATCGGTGGAAATATCCGTGCAGGCGGCAAGGAGTATTTCCTTACCGAAGCGTGCGAGTACACCAACAGCTTTTTGAGCTTCTACCCTACCGTTGCCGTTATTACAAACATAGAAGAAGACCATCTCGACTTTTTCTCGGGTCTTGACGAAATTATCGAAAGCTTTAGAAAATTTGCATATCTCACCGAAGGTGTAGGCTCTGTCATAGCCTGCGGTGATGATGAAAATGTTCGCAAGGCACTCTCTGACACCGCACTCGATGTACATTACTACGGTATCAGCTCAGACAACAGTTATTATGCCGAGAATATCGCATTTAATTCAGGTTATCCCGAATTTGACGTTATGAAGAAAGGCGAAAAGCTTGTTCATCTTCACCTGAACGTACCGGGAAATCACAACATACAAAATGCCGTTGCCGCAATCGCAGTATGCGATATTCTGAAGCTGCCGCTTTCGGTATGTGCGGACGGCATTGAGGAATTCTGCGGTACGCACCGACGTTTTGAGAAAAAAGGAACGCTTAACGGTGCAACGGTGATTGACGATTATGCACATCACCCGACCGAGATTGCGGCAACTCTTGCCGCTGCCCGTAAATTTGATTATAACAAGCTCTGGTGCGTTTTTCAGCCGCATACCTATTCAAGGACGAGAACTCTGTGGAAGGAATTTTGCGAATGCTTTGATAACGTTGACGAGCTGATATTAACTCACATTTATGCCGCAAGAGAGGTTTTTGACGGTGTAACCAGACCCGAAAAGCTTGCAGAGGATATTGCAAAGCGTGGCGTCAAGGTACGTTACGTTGAGAAATTTTCCGATATTGAGGAGCTTTTACGCAGCGAGGTCAAAGATGGCGATGTTGTATTCACTATGGGAGCAGGAAATGTAGTGGATATTGCAGATAATTTATGTTGAAAAAAGGTGTTGCTTTAACAGCAACACCTTCTTTTTAGCTCTTTGCTTTCGGTTTGAATATAATTGCGGACAAAAGTCCGAATACAACAGCAGCACCGAGTCCTGTTGCACCTGCTTTAAATCCTCCTTCAAGCACACCGCAAAGTCCCTTGTCTGATACCGCTCTGAACACACCCTTGCACAGATTATGCCCGAAGCCTGTCAGCGGAACGGTTGCTCCTGCACCTGCAAAATCGACCAGCGGCTCGTAAACTCCGATAAGCTCTAAAAACACTCCCGCAACAACGTAGCATACGAGTATTCTTGCGGGCGTAAGCTTTGTTTTATCAATCAAAATCTGCCCTATTACGCATATAAGTCCGCCCACAACGAATGCTTTAACAAAATCCATTATTATTCCCCCTCAAGTATCAGTGCGTGTGCCACCGACGGTATGCTCTCACCCTGATTTATCGCCTGAGTATTCATAAGTGCTCCCGTCGCCATTACTATCATTTTTTTAATCTTACCTGCCTCAAACCTTTTCATAATATCTGCACAAAAAACGCTTGCCATACAGCCGCAGCCGCTTCCGCCTGCGTGTACATCTTGTTTTTCGATATCGAATATCATACAGCCTGCGTCATTGTGCTGCTTTGAGATATCGTAGCCGTTATCCGCCATTAAATCCTTCAAAATCGAAGAACCCACAACACCCAAATCGCCCGTCAGTATCAGGTCATAATCGGAGGGAGCGGTTTCGGTATCACGGAAAAGTGCTGTCAGCGTATCAGCTGCCGCAGGTGCCATTGCAGTTCCCATATTTGACGCATCTGATATGCCCATATCGACTATTCTGCCCGGAGTTGCGGCAACGATTTTCACACCCTCACCCTTTTCCACAAGACAACTTCCTGACGCAGTTACAGTCCATTGTGCTGTCGGCGAACGCTGACCGCCGTAGTCGAGCGGCAGCCTGAACTGCTTTTCCGACGAACAAAAATGGCTCGAGGTTGCGAAAATACTGCGGTCGCTGCACCCCGAATCCACCGACATTGCCGCTAAAATCATACCCTCGCAGAAGGTTGAGCAAGCACCGTACAAGCCGAAAAACGGCACTCTCATATCCCTAAGTCCGTAGTGTGCTCCAACACACTGATTGAGCAAATCACCTGCAAAGATACAATGTATATCACTCTCGCAGATTTTTCGCTTGTCAATGACCAGCCTTACACACTCTTTTTGCAGCTTGCTTTCGCTCTTTTCCCAGCTTTTTTCGCCCCAGGTATCATCGTCGAGCGTCATATCAAACAGCTCGCCGAGCGGGCCCTCGCTTTCCTTTTTTCCTGCAATTGACGCACACGCAGTAATTGCAGGCTTTGAATCAAATATAAAGGTTTGTTTTCCTTTTCTGCTCATTGTAATAATCACCTCTTTGCCCTATTTTCTCACCAAAAAGGTATATTTATGCAAAGAAAAAGAGCCGATATAATATCAGCTCTCGGTAAATATAATCTTTTCACGAATGCTCATCATTTTAAGGTCTGTTTCCGCAATTGTATCGGCACATTCCTTAAGCTCGGCAAAAATCTTGTCGGGACTTTCGATACTCTTTTTATATTTTATCTGATGCTCAAGGCTTGCCCAGAAGTCCATTGCAATCGTACGGAACTGCACCTCAACACGCATCATCTGCTTTCGGTCGGCGAAGAATACGGGAACATCAATTATCATATGATAGCTTCTGTATCCGTTCGGCTTCGGGTTTTTTATGTAATCCTTAATCTCTACCAGCGTGATATCGTCCTGCCTCAAAAACATCTCCGCAACTGCGTAAATATCATCAACAAAAGCACAGATTATACGCACACCTGCAACGTCATTGAGGTTATTTACAATAGAATCATATGTAACATCAAGACCTCTTCGCTGAAGCTTTTCGGCAATGCTTTGCGGACTTTTAATTCTTGTTTTTATCATTTCAATCGGATTACGGCGGTTTCTGACACTCAGGTCATCATTTAAGACCTCAAACTTTGTCTGCACCTCCCTGATAGCACAATTGTACATCGTCATAAGCTGGCTGAACATTTTCACTTTATTAAACACACCGTCAATATCGGGCGGTATATTATTAGATGGAATAATCCGATTTAAGTCTTGTTCCATTTCAATTTACTCCTTTTAGGTTTTCTTTATAAACTCATACCTGCAATGCGGACAGGTAATTGCAAGCTTGCCCTTGTGCTTGGGGACTTTCAGCTCACCTCTGCATTTCGGACATCGGAAATAGCGGTAATATTTTCCGTCACGCTTGAAAAATGCCGTTACTTTGTTTTGAAGCTCCATATATTTGCGGTTTTCTCTCAATCTCATAACTGTATTTTTCGACAAAACACGAAATACGCACCATATAAGCATAATGTATGCCAATATTGTCAGAATACCACTGCCGATAATGCCTGCAAGCACCATAATAACCGCCGAGGAAACAGCAAGTGCCTGCCCAAGCTTATCAAAGCCGTATCTGCCTATCATAAATCTTCTTATTGCATCAAGCATAAATTTCTCCTGCCTTTCAATTGTATTTTATCCGAAATTGTCACATAAATCAATAGCAATACATATTTATTTACACTAAATTCACAAAGCAGAAACAAAAAGAACCGTTTTGGCTGTGGGAACTCCAAAACGGTTCGGTGGGGTTTTGTTGTGAGTAAATATCAGTGTGTGTCTGTGGAAAGATACCCGCTCACCTGACATATTATAATACAATATTTGGAAATATGCAAGTAAAATCCGAAAATTTATTTATATTGACAGAAATTTATGTGAGTGTTACAATAATTTTGAGGAGTTGATTTATATAAAACGCAGATTTTTCTTTATTGCATTTATCGCCATTGCGGTCTTAATTTTCTTTTCAGGCAAAGAACGCCGCTATGAGCGTACAATATACGGCGTATTTGATACCGTGTCCGAGCTTTCCGTCTTTTCTGCCAAGGATAACACTGCAGAGTATGAGGAGCTTTTGCGTTCACTTCATTCACAGCTTGATGTACATACACCGAGCAGTCTAATCGCAAGACTCAACTCGGGCGAAAGGGTTACACTTCCCGACGATATAACCGAATTTTTATGTACGGCGGTTTCATATACAAATATGCTGTCCGATTACTTTGATATCACGGTTAATCCGATAATTGAAAGCTGGGAGCTTGCAGAGGAAAACGGCACTCTGCCCGAGGATATTCCCGAAAAGCTCACACTTGTCGGTGCGGAAAGCCTTTATATTGATATTGACAAAAATACCGCACAAATCACAAAAGACGGTGCTTCGGTTACACTTGGAGCAATTGCCAAGGGATATGCGTCCGATATCCTCAAAGATAAAATGCTAGGGGACGGCATTAAAAGTGCAATAATCAATCTCGGCGGAAATGTATATGCACTCGGCACAAAGCCTGACGGCAGTAATTGGTCGGTGGCAGTTGCCGACCCGAATAATACTGCCTCTCCCCTGCTCTCGGTCAGCCTTTCTGACTGTGCCGTTGTAACCTCGGGCGACTATGAAAGAGCATATGAGATAGACGGCAGAAAGTATCATCATATAATTGACCCGAAAAGCGGTTATCCTGCCGAAAACGGACTTCGCAGTGTAACAGTAATCGGGCGTGACGGCACACTCTGCGATGTGCTTTCCACCGCAATTTTTGTTGCAGGCAAAGAAAAAGCAAGCGAAATCGCACAAAGCTTTGAAGTTGACGCCATACTCATTGATGACAGCTTCATATATTATACCGAGGGACTTGAAGGAAAAATCACTCTAAGCACAGATAAATATACTTTAAGTCCGCTTAAATAACCGCTATTTGTTAAAATATCTAAAACAAATATCAAAAAAAATCAAATATTATCAATATTTAGTATTGAAATTATTTAATTTTTCTGTTACAATAAATAAAATATATATTTTTTACATAATGCGAAAGGAGCACAGATATGTCGGATAAATTTGCAAAAGAGGGTTTGACATTTGATGACGTTTTATTGATTCCTCAGGAGTCTGACGTCACACCTAATGAAATCGAATTGACAACAAAGCTTACAAACAGCATCACTCTTCACATACCTTTGATGAGTGCCGCTATGGACACCGTTACAGAATCACCTATGGCAATTTCAATGGCTCGTGAGGGCGGCATTGGTATCATTCATAAGAATATGACAATTGCCGAGCAGGCACTTGAGGTTGATAAGGTTAAGAGGTCTGAAAACGGTGTAATTTCAAATCCCTTCAGTCTATCCGCAGAGCATACCCTGAGAGATGCAGACGAGCTTATGGGCAAGTATAAGATTTCGGGTGTGCCTATCTGTGATGACGATAATCATCTTGTCGGTATAATTACAAACCGTGACCTGCGTTTCGAGGTTGATTTTGACAAGAAAATCAAAGAGGCAATGACAAGCGAGAATCTGATTACCGCACCCGAGGGTACTACGCTTACCGAGGCACAGGAAATTCTTCGCAAGTACAAAATTGAAAAGCTTCCGATTGTTGACAAGGACAACCACTTGAAGGGACTTATCACTATTAAGGATATTGAGAAGGCTGTCCGCTACCCGAACGCCGCAAAGGACTCTATGGGCAGACTTCTGTGCGGTGCTGCTATCGGTGTAACAGCCGATGCTTTGGAGCGTGTTCAGGCTGTTGTTGATGCAGGCGTTGACGTAGTTGTTCTCGACTCCGCACACGGTCATTCAAAGAATATTATCAATAAGGTAAAAGAAGTTAAAACTGCGTTCCCGAACCTCCCCCTCATTGTAGGAAACATAGCAACTGCAGAAGCTGCAGAGGCTCTCATCAAAGCAGGTGCTGATGCAATTAAGGTCGGAATAGGTCCCGGCTCGATTTGTACAACACGTGTGGTTGCGGGCATTGGTGTTCCGCAGATTACAGCAATCGCTGATGTAAGCGAGGTTGCAAAGAAATATAATATTCCCGTTATCGCAGACGGCGGTATCAAGTATTCGGGCGATATCACAAAGGCAATCGCAGCAGGTGCTGATGTTATAATGGTAGGAAGCTTGCTTGCAGGCTGTGAGGAAAGTCCGGGCGAATTTGAGCTTTATCAGGGCAGACGCTTTAAGGTTTACCGTGGTATGGGCTCACTCGCTGCTATGGAAAAGGGCTCAAAGGACAGATACTTCCAGACAGGCTCAAAGAAGCTTGTTCCCGAGGGCGTTGAGGGACGTGTTCCCTACAAGGGCTCGCTTTCCGATACTGTATTTCAGCTTTTGGGCGGACTGCGTGCAGGTATGGGTTACTGCGGTACAAAGACCGTTCCCGAGCTTAAAGAGAGAGGCAAGTTTGTGAGAATTACAGGTGCAGGACTCAAGGAAAGTCATCCGCACGATATCTACATCACCAAGGAAGCTCCCAATTACAGTTACAGTACACAGGCATAACAAATAGTCGGCTGTCCTTTTTAGGACAGCCGATTTTTTCAAAAAAAGTTGAACTTTTTATCGAAATATCCTTGACAAAAGGAAAACCTTATAGTATAATATAATTCGTTGGTTTGATATACCAATCCAATCGGGATGTGGCTCAGTTTGGTAGAGCACTACGTTCGGGACGTAGGGGCCGCAGGTTCAAATCCTGTCATCCCGACCATAATAACGGGGTGTAGCGCAGGTGGTAGCGCACTAGACTGGGGGTCTAGGTGCCGCAGGTTCAAGTCCTGTCACTCCGACCAAATAAAAAGCAGGCTTTTAAGTCTGCTTTTTTGTTAAGAATTCTGATAATTGACAAGATGCAAAAATTGGTTTATAATAAATAAAACATCAATTGGAGAGTAATATAATGGAACAAACTAAAAACAAAATATTTACCAACACCTTATTCGTAGCGGTTGCCGCACTTTTCTGCTGTGCTCTGTGGGGCAGTGCAACGCCATTTATCAAAATAGGCTACGAGTTGATTTTACCCGTTAAAAATACTGCATCGACAATACTTTTTGCAGGAATACGCTTCACTTTAGCTGGTATGCTGACAGTACTGATTTATTCAGTTGCACGAAGGAAATTCCTCTTCCCTAAAAAAGAAAATATTTCAAAGGTTGTAACGGTGAGTTGTTTCCAGACGGTAATACAGTACATATTTTTCTACATCGGACTTGCCAACACAACAGGGGTCAAGGGAACGGTTGCAAGCGGTTCAAACGCATTTTTTGCAATGTTGATTGCAAGTCTTGTTTTCAGGCAGGAAAAGCTTACCTTTAAAAAGGTTTTCGCGTGTATTATAGGCTTTGCGGGAATTGTTCTTGTAAATCTTAACGGTCTTGATTTTAATATGAATTTAACGGGCGACGGCTTTGTAATTTTGTCGACAATCGCCTATTCAATATCCTCGGTGCTTATCAAACGTTATTCACAGTATGAGGACCCTGTTGTAATCAGCGGTTATCAGTTTATAATCGGCGGTATAGTAATGATTGTGATGGGTTTGCTGATGGGCGGAAGAGTGCAGTTTTTGGAAATGAATGCCGTTCTTGTGCTGCTCTATCTTGCATTTTTGTCAGCGGCGGCATACTCCATCTGGGGCATACTGCTCAAGTACAATCCCGTATCAAGAGTAACGATTTTCAGCTTTATGACGCCTGTGTTCGGAGTACTGCTTTCAACCCTTATGCTGACAGAGGCAAGCAATGTTCCGCCGATTAACCTTGTGATAACTCTTATACTTGTCAGCACAGGAATTTTCATACTGAATTATAAAAAGGAATAATAGTAAAGAAGAGCTGAATTCAGCTCTTCTTTACTATTTTAGGACGGAAACTGCGTCCAATATAGATTTTTCCATTGCCTCACGTCCGTATTTATCGACTTCGGCCTTGTTCTTCTCTCCGTGTGTCAGACAGCCTGCACCACCGATACAGCCGCCGATACAAGCCATTCCCTCAATGAAATTCGCATCAAGGGCATTTTTGCTCTTTCTAAGGAGTGCCATACGACATTCCTCAATACCGTCACAGGAAACAGCCTTCAGTTCAAAATCCTCTATTCCCTGCTCCTTAATCGCCTGTGTAACTGCATCTGCCAGACCGCCGCAGCGTGCGAAAATTCTGCCGAAATAAGAAGCGTTATCGAGAACATCTTCCTCCAAGGTTGTAATGTCAAAGTCACGGCTATCAAAAAGTGCCTGTAGCTCCTCAAATGTCAGCACAGCGTCGACATAGGGCTTAACCTTATCCGACTGCACCTCGGCTTTCTTCGCCGTACAAGGACCTATGAATACCGTTTTAGCATTCTCGGTAGTTTCCTTGATATACTTTGAAATCGCCGCCATAGGCGAGAAATTGTGCGAAATATGCTCTGCAAGCTCGGGAAAATCCGACTTGATATATGAAACGAACGCAGGACAGCACGAGCTGGTCAGAAAGCCTTTTTCAACAAGCTCCTTTGATTCCGCCAATGCAACCATATCAGCACCGAGTGCCGCCTCAACGACAGCGTGGAAGCCGAGCTCTTTCAGACCCTTTATAACCTGCCCGAGCTTTGCATAGGTGAACTGGCTCGATATAGATGGTGCTACAATCGCATACACCTTTACACCCTGCTCCTTTTGTTTCAGAAGGCTAATTGCATCAAGAATATAGGATTTGTCAGTGATAGCACCGAATGGACACTGATACACGCACGCACCGCAGCTTGTGCATTTATCGTTATTTATCGCAGCCGCATTATCGTCGTTAATGGAAATAGCTTTAACCTTACACGCATTCTGACACGGACGCTTACGATTTACGATTGCAGAAAACGGGCAGACCTTTGCACACTGACCACATTCGACGCACTTTGACTTGTCAATATGTGCAACGTGATTCTGGTCAAAGGATATTGCACCCCTCTTGCAGACGTCCTCACAACGGTGTGCAAGGCAGCCACGGCAGGATTCAGTTACCTCATAGCCCGCTGCGGGACATTCGTCGCAGGCGATATCAATTACCTCAATGACATTCGGGTTATCCTTATTGCCGCCCATTGCCATTTTGACACGCTCGCCGAGAATTGCACGTTCCTTATAAACACAGCAACGCATAGTGGGGACTTTACCCGAAACAATCATTTTGGGGATTTCAAGTACATTTTCAAGCAGGGTATCATTCCACGCCTGACGGGCAACCTCCCTGAGAACCTTGTATTTTAAGTGCTGTACCTTGGTATCAAACTTTCTCATATACAAATCTCCTTAAAAATAACTTACCTTAATCCTCTTTCCCATCTGCTTCAGACATTCCGACAGTTCCTGTACCAAATTCATTTTGATATTGAAATTTATCGGAAGGTCGGGGTTTTGGTGAGCAGGGTTTATCGCACGTCCGACATAGAAATTGATGTCGGTTGCCTCCTCAAACAACAGACGGCAAATCAGCGACGCACCGTCGTGCTTGAAGTTCCAATGCTCATAATGCTCGTTTTCGCCAAGGTAATCCTTGGCATATTCAAGCACCTTATTTATAGTTATGACGCCCTCGGTTACAAGGTCGACACCCTCAATCTCCGCAATCGGCGGAACGTCCGACTGCTCGAATTTCAGGCTCGCCTTCAAGGGTTTTCCGAGATATTTTGCCGCAATTGTGGAGGTTGTTCCTCCGCAGACGATGTGCTTGCCCTCTTTGGAGAAGAACAGCGACATCATTCTGCCGCAGTCGTCGGGATTTGACGGAGGACCGAAAAGCAGGTTCATCGGCTCACGCTTTCTTACCCTGACAATGCAGGCAGTCGCATCATCGCCCGGCTTGTTGCCGTATAGCTTGTTGCACTCCTCAACCAGAATGGTAGACAGATTTTTTGCAGTATATCCGCAGGGGGACATTGTTTCGAGAAATTCGATAATCTCCTCCCTTTTCCAGCCGAAATTATATGCAAGACCTATACCTGCGTGCGGACAGCCGTCGCTCATTGCGATAATCAAATCATTCTCGCAAAGGCTTACCGACGAACGGAAAATCCGCTTGCCGCCTATATTCATCTCGGTTTTTGGGTATTCGTAATTTTTATCGTTTCGTATAATGATTACTTGCGGATTATCGTACTGAATAATCTCGGCAGTTTCGTTATTTATCAGGTGTATTATGGTGAAGGTGGAATACGCAACGCCTCTTACCGAGCATACAGGGAGCGTCGCCGCAATTGCGGATACACACTCTTCAATAGGCAAACCTTCCGACATCATAGTAGAGATTATTTTGGAGGTAAGCGTTGAAAGGATACTTGCCTTTACACCGCTGCCCAAGCCGTCTGCGAGAACTATCACCGTGGAGTTTTCGTCACGCTCGACAATATCCACGTGGTCGCCGCAAAGCTCTTCACCGTAATGATTTATACTTTTGTATCCGATATCAGCACATAAATCATTCATCTGCAATCGTCTCCTTCAGCTTGGAAAGCGCTATCTTGGTTTCTGCGGCGGTTTCACCCAAAAGCGAGGCAATCTCCTGCACAATACGCATTTGTTTGTCTACAACCTTATCCGCAACCTCAACTGTATGACGGCTGATATTTTCTTTCTTTTCTCTCTCAAGCTCCTCGTTGGTCACATCACGCATAATACCGATTAAAAGGTGCGAATCCTTGTCGTAAACGACAGTCTGTTCGACATATCGCTTGTATTCGGCAAGATACACTCGCTCCTGATGCACGTTTCTGCCCGTTTCAAGCACCTCAACGAACACCTTCGGGTCGAGAATACGCACAACCTGATCGCCGAGAATATCGGACGCCGAGCGTACATTCATAATTTTCTGTGCAGAAGCGTTAATCTGCTGTACCTCGAGCTGTTCGTTAAGCACAATGATACCATTGGGAGTATTTTTTACAATGTTATCGGAGAAGTTCTCTGCCTTATCCTTCAAAAACGGCAGACACATCGAAATCTCCGCCTTGCCCTGACAGACGGCAATCGCCTTTTCACGGCAGGTATTATAGCCGCACGAGCCGCAGTTCAGCTCGTCTGACGGCTTGAATTTGCCCATCTGACGAAGGATATTGAATATCTCCTCCTCAGACGGCATAGCAAGCCTATGCTCAATATAGGAGAAGCTCTTTTTCAGCTTGACGGGCTTTGGCTGCAAAACGTCAAAATCCTTCTTGCCCGCAAAATTTGCAACAGCGGTATAATCCTTAATCGGTGAACTGTTGAACTTTTCCATTACGGGACCGCCGACACAGCTTCCCACGCACGCAGACATCTCGATAAAGCACTTATGCACCTTACCGCTTTCGATATCCTTGAGTGCATTGATACAATTTTCCACGCCGTCAAGTGCCATATATGTATATTCAGGCATATCACAGCTCATTGTTTTCAGTATTCCGCCCGTTGTCGGGAAAAATCTTGCACGGGTGTTCTCGTCGGCGTCAGTTTCCATATCTATTTCGATATTTTCATTTTTGAGCCAGTTTGTAAGCTCCTCAAAGGTCAGAACGGCGTCCACTATTCCCTCATAATATTCCGCCTCGTCCTTTTTTGCAACACAAGGACCGATAAACACCGTTTTAGCATCGGGATACCGCTCCTTTATGCTGTTACAATGTGCCTGCATAGGCGACACAACGTCTGCAAGATATTCAAGTGCAGACGGGTAATATTTCTGGATAAGAAGATTGATGGAATGACAGCAGGAGGTGATGATTATATCCCTGCCCTCATCCTTCAACATTCTTTCATACTCATTTTTGACAATCGTTGCTCCGACAGCAGTTTCTTCAACATCATAAAAGCCGAGCTTTTTGAGTGCTGCACGCATTGAGCCGATACCTGCTCCGTGATAGTTTGCAACAAAGGAGGGTGCAAGGCTGACAATGACCTTATCGCCGCTTTGGAGCAATACTCTTACCTTTTCGGTTTCGTCTACTATCTGCTTTGCATTTTGCGGACAGACAACAAAGCACTGACCGCACAAAATACACTCATTGCCTATAATGTGTGCCTGACTGCCCGAAAATCTGATTGCCTTGACGGGGCAATGGCGAATACATTTATAACAGTTTTTACAGTTGGATTTTTTTAAGGTCAAACAGTTCATTCGCCATTACTCCCTTTCACTTTTTATTACACCGAGTACCTTCTCATTGAATAATTCATTGAAACTCTGTCGGTTTACTCCGACTAAAACCTCGTCGTCAATCTGTACACTAACTCCATTGGGACTGCATTTACCGATACAGAAGCTGCCGACGAGCGTTACGTCATTTTCCAGCTTATGCTCTGATATCGCATTTTGAAAAAGCGTCACTATCTCGTCGGAGCCTCTTATATGACACGAGCTTCCAACACAAACCTGAACTATCATTGCAGTTTTTCAAGAACCTCTTTCCTGAAAAATTCATCTGCCGTGTCGGGAGTTACCGAGTAAAATTTATCGTCAACCGTTACACAGACGCCCTTCTGACATTCTCCAAGGCAGAAGGTACCGCCAAGCTCGACTTTATCGTCGAGCTTATTTTGTGCAATCAATTCTTGAACACGTTCGACAACCTGTCGGGAACCTTTAATATGACAGGAGCTTCCGATACATATTGTGATTTTCATAATTGTAACCGTCCCTTTCAGAATATACTGTTTCCAAGGCTGTCTGTTCTGTTATCAGAACAATATGATAATAAACTGTGCTACCACTACTATCGAAATGAGTGCAATCGGATAGGTTGCCGCATAAGCAGACGCAACGTCCTCTGTTCCTGCAGTATTGATTAGTGTTCCGAGTGCAGGAGTACTTGTCATACCGCCCGTGATTGAGCCAAGGTTATTCAAAAGGCTAAGCTTGAGTACATATCTTGCAAATATGTAACCCAAAATCATCGGAACAATTGTCATAATTGCACCGTAGACGAAGTACATAACATCAAAGTATTCCACAAATTTTGCACCGCCGCTGACACCTGCACCAATCAGAAACAGCATCAAACCAAGCTCACGGAATACCTTGAGTGTAGCATTCGGCGGCATCAGGTTTATTTTGCCGCATCTGCCGAAATGACCGAATACAAGTGCTACAAGAAGGCAGCCGCCTGTTGTTGTCAGGGCAAACGTTGTGCCGTCAAGACCGCTTGAGGTAAGCGGAATTTTAATCGAGCCTACAAACACGCCTAAAAATGCTGCAAGTGCAAATGCCATAAGACCGAAGCTGTCCATTTCAATCAGCTTTCCTGTGTAAGGTGCTTTTGCCTCACCATCTGAAACCTGCGTCAGCTTTGCTCTTTCCTCTGCCATATCTGCTTTTACAAGCTTAGGCATAACCTGTATAAACAGCACTACTCCGATAACACCGAAGATATACGCAATACCGTAGCCGACCGATACAACTGCCTGAAGGTCTGCACCAACCGTTTCCTTTGCCGCAGAAAAGGCAGGTGTTGATGTGAGTGCTCCCGAAAGAAGTCCCACAACCATTGCTGTCAGATACTCAAGGTCGGTTTCGCCTAAAAGTCTGCCGAGATAAATACAGCCGACAGCAGCCAGACCGCCCGAAAGTATGATAACAAGACCGAGCAGTACATATGACTTGAAATTCTGCTTCATATTACCGAAGAACTTCGGTCCTGCAATAAAACCAACCGAGGTTACAAACAAAATCAAGCCAAGACTTTCTACAATCTTCAACGCACTTGTTGTATAATCAACCGAGTCCTTAACGAGCTGTGCAGACAAATCATCATAGAACAGACAACCGAACACAAGTGCTATGATGAACACTCCTGCGGTACCGAGCGAGATGCCCTTGATTGTAATTCTGCCGAGTGCATAACCAACAGCCGAAATCACAAGCACGCAAAACAACATAAATGTAACACCTGTAATGGGAATTACTCCTCCAAATAAGCTCATTATTTATCTTCCTCTTTTCTTCTGTAATCCGGCAAAAGCTTAGGTGAAACCTCATTGGTTTCGATACCGGAGTCCTTAATTTCCTTTTCAAAGCTGTCAACGTGCGAAAGGGTAAGCTTTCCAAGCTTAACGTCCTTCATCTTTGCGGCAGCATTTTTACCTGCACTTCTTCCGAATACGATAATATCGAGAAGTGAATTACCCATCAGTCGGTTTCTGCCGTGAATTCCGCCGACAGCCTCACCTGCAACAAAGAGATTTTCAACCTTTGTTGTCATACAATCGTCGGAAATATCAAGACCGCCGTTCTGATAATGAAGGGTCGGGTAAATCAAAATCGGCTCTTTTCTTATATCTATGCCGTATTTCGCAAACATTCTCATCATTGCAGGGATTCTCGCCTCAATTGTACCCTCGCCGCCGATTTTTTCAATCATCGGAGTGTCGAGCCATACGCCAAGACCGTTGCCTGTATCAACACCGTTGGCTCTGTCCGAACATTCACGGATAATTGATGCTGCTGATACGTCACGTGTTTCAAGCGGATGCATAAATGCCTCGCCGTTTACGTTAATAAGCTTTGCACCGAGCGAACGAACCTTCTCTGTTACAAGTGCACCGAAAATCTGCTCGGGGTACGCCGCACCCGTCGGGTGATACTGGAGAGTGTCTGCATAAAGAAGCTTTGCACCTGCTCTGTATCCGAGTACAAGCCCGTCAGCGGTTGCACCGTAGTGGTTTGATGTCGGGAAGCCCTGATAGTGCATTCTGCCTGCACCGCCTGTTGCAATGATAACAGTCTTTGCTCTTGCAACCAAAAGCTCCTCGGTTTCCATATTCAATAGAACTGCACCTGCTGCGTTGCCCTTATCGTCAAGGATAAGCTCAATTGCCGAGGTGAAGTCAACCACGGGAATACCACGGTTTAAAACCTCGTCACGGAGCGTACGCATTATCTCTGCACCCGAGTAATCCTTTGCAGCGTGCATTCTCTTTCTTGATGTACCGCCGCCGTGGGTTGTAACCATTCTGCCGTTTTCGTCCTTGTCAAACTCAACGCCAAGCTCGTTAAGCCACTTGATAGCCTCGGGAGCGTCGCATACCAGCTTTGACAGAAGCTCTCTTTTTGCAGCATAGTGACCGCCGCCAAACGCATCGACAAAGTGAATTGCAGGAGAGTCGTTCTCCTTATCGGCAGCCTGAATACCGCCCTCTGCCATCATTGTGTTTGCGTCACCTATACGAAGCTTTGTCACGATTAAAGCGTTTGCACCTGCCTCGTGGGCTTCAATGGCAGCAGACGCACCTGCACCGCCGCCGCCGATGATAAGAACATCAACGTCATAGTCGGGCTTTTCAAGGTTTACACTGTCAGCGGTAATTCTGCTGTGTGCCTGCAAAATTGCAGCAAGCTCCTTGGGTACTTTCTCGCCCTTGTTCGGTCCAATTTTCAGGACCTCAAATTCATTTTCCTTGTAGTCGGGGTGATATGCCTTGAGCAAATCCTCCTTCTCCTGTGCTGTCATACGGGCAGGCTCTAAGCTGATATTCTTCTCTCTTGCCGCCTCTACCTTTTTGATTGATTCGGTAAATCTTTCGGGATACATTCTGCCACCTCCTTATTTCTCAATTTCTCTGTTGTTGTAAAGCTCTTTGATTTCATCAATCGGCTTCTGCATAAGTGCCTCGATAAGCTCGGTAAAGGTACCGTCTTTAATCTCTTTTACTCTGTTTTCGAGATGCTCGGAAGCAGGTGCAAGATACTTACCGTTCAAGCGTCTTGCGAGCATTGCAACCTGCGGATGCGAAATTCCTGCTGGACAGCGTGCAGAGCATACGCCGCACATTACGCAGTCAAAGGACTCCTCCGCACACTTTTCGTACTCGCCTCTTTGTGCATATGCAATATACTGCATTACGTTAAGCTCCTGAGTACAGCTCTTTGTACAGGCATTACAGCCGATACAAGCATAAATCTCGGGGTAAAGCTGCATCATAATCTGCTCTGTGGGAGCAATCTTTTCGATATCATAAACCTTCTTTACAAGCGGGAAAAACGGCAGGGTTGCAATATACATATTGTCCTCTACCTTAGTCTGGCAGGCAAGACAGGACTTCAGCTCCTGCTCACCCTTAATTCTGTAAATGGTAGCACACGCACCGCAGAAGCCGTTACGGCAGCCGCAGCCTCTGACTAACTGATAGCCTGCGTACTCCATTGCACTCATTATAGTAAGATTGTCGGGTACTTCGTACTTTTTACCGAACAGAAATATATTTACCATATTATCCATCTTAATAACCATTCCTTTCAAAAGGTTGAAAACTTAAGTCTGAGATAAATTTTTGCAGATTGCCGCTTTAAGCAACGACGGTGTACAGGTGGTACTCCAAGCTGTGCAAAGTAGTAAACTGCGGAAATTCAGCCAGACTAATCAATACTCGTCAGGTAATTCTTCCAGCTGGTCGCATCTGAAAACGGGACCGTCCTTGCAGACATACTTATCACCAATGTTGCATCTGCCGCATTTTCCTACGCCGCACTTCATACGCAGCTCCATAGTTGTGTAAACCTGAGTCTTTTCATAGCCGAGAGTCATAAGTCCCTCCAAAGTGAACTTAATCATAATAGGAGGTCCGCAGATGATAACCGTCTTGTTTGTATCAAAGCCAAGCTCCTTGACATAGTTGGGAACAAAGCCAACGTGACCGTCCCAGCCCTCCTCGGCATTATCAATTGTAAGATGAACGTCAATACCGTCATCGGTAACCCATTCTGTGATGATTTCGTTATAGTCAACCAAATCCGCCTTACTTCTTGAGCCGTACACGATGTCGATTTTACCGTAGCGGTCACGGTAATGACGGCAGTAGTTGATTACCGAGCGAAGCGGTGCAAGACCGATACCGCCTGCAACAAAGAGCAAATCCTTGCCTGCAAACTCATCATCAACAGGGAACGGATTACCGTAAGGTCCTCTTATGGTAATTTGCTGACCGACCTCTGCCTGATGAAGCCATTCGGTAACACAATCGCACTTTTTGATGGAAAATTCCATAAACTCGGTATTTGTCGGCGAAGATGTGATAGAAAACATGGCCTCGCCCACAGCAGGGATTGACAGCATAGCACACTGTCCGGGCTTATGGTCAAATGCCTTTTTACCGTCGGGTGTTACAACACGAAAGGTCTTTACATCGGGTGTATCTATACGCACATCGGTAATGACGCCAATTTTGGGAATTAAAGTTTCTTCTATATTAGCCATTTATTATATCATTCCTTTCTGTTAAGTCTTAAATAAATTTCTGCAGATTACTGCTTTAAGCAGCGATGGTGTAGCGGAAATTTATTCAGACTTACCAATCGTTTTCATTACCTTTACTATATTCATTGAAATCGGGCATTTCGCCAGACATCTGCCGCAGCCAACACAGCTGAACAGTCCGTCGTTATTGGACGGATAGTAGACAAGCTTATGCATAAATCTCTGGCGGAAACGCTCTTTTTGAGTAAGTCGGGGGTTTCCGTGTGCCATCTTGGTGAAATCCGAGTACATACACGAATCCCAGCAACGGAATCGGATTACACCGTGACCTGTGTTGTAGTCCTTAATATCATAGCACTGACAGGTCGGGCAAACAAAGGTACAGGTACCGCAGCCAAGGCAGGACTCGGAAAGCTCATCCCACTCGGGTGCGTTGAAAAATTCCTCTGTCTTTCCTGCGCCGAATTTATCTGCTGAAAGCTCCGCAAGCGGAAGCTTTTTCATAATCTCACGGGTCTTTTCCTGCTGTGCCGTTACATCTTTATCGTCAGCATCAACCGTTATTCCCTCTAATTTTGCCAGAAGTGCCTCACCCTTGGGGGTGTTTGCCTTGAAATATACCTCCGAGTCGGTTTTCCAGCACGAAACGTCGCCCTCGGGAGCTGCTGCATCTATACCAAAGGTCTGACAGAAACAGGTTTCAACAGGTCTTGTACAAGCCACAGACACAATTGTTGAATGCTCACGGCGGTTAGCATAATAGCTGTCGCAAGGGTCAATCAAAAATACTCTGTCGAGTATCTCAAAGCTCTTAACGTCACACGCACGAACGCCGAAAACAACAAAGTCCTCTTTTTCGCTCCTTGTGTCTATTACTTCAATTTCCTTGCCGTTTACCTTAAATTCCATCAAATCCTCGGTCTGGGGGAAGAAAAAGTCCTTGGGACTTCTTACCGTATTGAGAGCATTACTCATTTTCATTCCGTCCGACCATTTCTTGTACTCAGCACCCTTTTCGGTGTCGGTCGGAATATAAAGAAGAGAGCTTTTCGCAATTTCGGCAAAAACTGCGTCTAAAGCGTCTGTCTTACATTTACGCATTGTCAGCCTCTCCTTTCTTCACAGCGTCAACAGGCTCGATATCGTCAAGAGTGTAGTTTACGAGCGGTGCTCTGCTTCCAATCTCCGCACCTGCCTGATATTCGCCGTAAAATTCGTTTATATCCTTGATAAATTTTCTGTTGAGAAGGTGCAGAGGAATCCCTTGCGGACAAACTCTCGAGCATTCGCCGCAATCGGTACAGCGACCTGCAACGTGGAACGCTCTTATGATGTGGAACATCTTCTCCTCAAAGCTGTCCGAAATAGCCTTATTCTCAACACCCGATTTCGGATTGTCAAACACGCACTTTTCACAGGTGCAGGCAGGACAGACATCACGGCACGCATTACATCTGATACAGCGTGAAAGCTCGTTCTGCCAGAAAGCGAAACGCTCGTCATCTGTCATCTTCTCGAGCTTTTCTACCTCGTCAAAGCGTTCGGAGTCGATAACCTCGCCGTTATCACCCAAAAGCTCATCATAAGCAACGCATTTTTTGCTCTTGCATACGATACATCTTTCAGCCTTAACGTCGTCTGCGGCAATTTCCTTATCACCGTCATAAAGTGTTTTTACAACTATCCTGTCGCCGTCCGATATAATATCAATTATTCCGTCGCCGACATTTTTCTTAATCTTATCAACATCTGCCATACCTTCGCAAGGGATACCGATTGCATAAACCTTTTCCCTGTCGAAACGGTGCTCGGTAAGAAGCTGATTAAAGCTGTAGCTGTCACAGGGCTTTAAGAACACAAGCACCTTGCCGTCAGCTTTTTTTGTTTCCTTAATAAGATATTTGGAGAAATTCGCACCCGAGAAATCGCTGAACACAAAATCCTTTATCAATTCCTCGCCGCTTTCAAAAACCGCAGGAGTTAAGTCATAGGAAAACTCGCCCTTTTTCCAGCCGAGAACACGGGTTACAGTGCCGTTTTCCAGAAGCTCCGACGCCTTTTTAACAAGCAATTCAGAAGTTACCTTTTGCATCTTAAATCCTCCAATCTCTTGTTCTCGCCAAGTGCCGCAACCGTTTCACAGAACTCGTTCATTGTAGCGGCGAACTTTGCACCCTCGGCGGCGGATACCCATTCAACACGGGTACGTTCTTTTTCAATTCCGAGGAAGTTAAGCATTGAGAAAAGCAATGCCATTCTTCGTCTTGTATAGTAATTGCCCGAGGTGTAGTGGCAGTCGCCTGGGTGGCAACCGCACAAAATCACACCGTCAGCACCTCTTTGGAACGCACGAAGTATAAACATCGGGTTCACACGGCACGAGCAGGGAACTTTGATAATTTTTACATTTTCAGGGTAAGCCAAGCGGTTGTTTCCTGCAAGGTCAGCACCTGCATATGAGCACCAATTACAGCAAAAAGCCACTATTTTCGGCTGATATCCGTTATTTACTTGCATATTGCATCTACCTCCGCCATAATTTGTGCATTTTTAAAGCCATTCAAGTCCATAGCACCCGACGGACAAGCAACCGTACAAGCACCGCAGCCCTGACATACCGCAGTGTTAACCGACGCAACACGTCTGATTGCCGTTGTTCTGTCAGGCATTCTGAACTCCTTATCTACATAGGTGATTGCACCGTAGGGACATACTCTTTCACAGCTTGAGCAGCCGTTACACATCAGCTCATCGGAATGTGCCACGCAGGGGTTACCTGTAAGCTTATCCTTTGCAAGAAGTCCGATAACCTTAGCAGCTGCCGCACTTGCCTGTGAAACTGTTTCGGGGATATCCTTCGGTCCCTGACAGGTTCCCGACAGGAATACACCTGCCGTCGGACTTTCGACGGGACGAAGCTTCGGATGTGCCTCGGTAAAGAAATCGTTTGTATCCATACTTGCTGTAAGCATTGTCGCAAGCGGTCTTGCAGACTTGTCAGGCTCGATTGCGGCGGCAAGTACCACCAAATCAGCTTCAATATGAAGCTGCTTATTTGCAAGAAGGTCGGACGCCTGAACCATAAGCTTATTACCCTCTGGCGAAACCTTGCCCACCATACCCTTGATATAGTGAACACCGTATTCTTCAACAGCTCTGCGGTAGAACTCGTCAAAGCTCTTACCGGGTGTACGCACGTCAATATAGAACACATAAACGTCTGTATCGGGATACTTATCCCTTGTAAGCATAGCGTGCTTTGCGGTGTACATACAGCAAATCTTCGAGCAGTACTCCTTGCCTTTTTCGGCACACGCAGCACATCTTGAGCCTACGCACTGTACAAATACAATTGTATGCGGATGCTCGCCGTCCGACGGACGAAGAAGCTTACCTGCTGTCGGTCCTGCCGCATTGGTCAGACGCTCAAACTCAAGCGAGGTGATAACGTCCTTTGACTGGTTGTATGCGTACTCGTCAAATTTATCCATACTAATCGGATTGAAGCCCGTTGCCGCAACGATTGCACCGTACTTCTCCTCGATAATTTCGTCTTTTTGGGTGTAGTCGATAGCACCTGCCGTACAAACCTTTGCACAAAGCCCGCACTTGCCGTTTTTGAGCATATTACAGTAATTCGGGTCGATTGTTGCAACCTTGGGTACTGCCTGTGCAAACGGAATATAAACCGCAGGACGGTTATCCATTCCCATATTAAACTCGTTGGGAGCCTTCTTCATCGGACATTTTTCGGTACAGATACCGCAGCCCGTGCAGACGTCCTCCTTAACGTATCGTGCTTTCTTCTTTATTTTTACATCAAAATTGCCGACAAAGCCGCCAACCTCTACAACCTCGCTGTACGAGAAAATTCTGATATTCTCGTGCTGTGCAACGTCCACCATTTTCGGTGTAAGAATACAAGCCGCACAGTCAAGCGTCGGGAAGGTTTTGTCAAGCTGTGCCATTTTACCGCCGATAGTCGGCTTGGTTTCCACGATATCAACAGGGAAGCCTGCGTCTGCAATATCAAGTGCAGTCTGAATACCTGCAATACCGCCGCCGATTACAAGTGCTCTTTTGGTAACAGGACTTTCACCAGGTGTCAGCGGTGCGTTAAGATTTACCTTTGCAACAGCCGCTTTTCCAAGGATAATCGCCTTTTCTGTACCTGTTGCCATATCCTTATGAATCCAAGAGCATTGCTCACGGATATTGGCAATCTCCACCATATACGGGTTAAGACCTGCGGCAGCCGCCGTCTTTCTGAAGGTTGCCTCGTGCATTCTCGGTGAGCAGGAGCAAACTACTATGCCTGTGAGCTTATGCTCGGCAATAGCGTTTTTGATGATATCCTGTCCTGCCTGAGAGCACATATATTGATAATTTGTGGAAAAGACAACTCCCGGCTCGCTTTTCAATGCTTCCGATACTGCCTCAACGTCCACCGTGCCTGCGATATTACTTCCGCACCAGCACACAAATACGCCAATTCTCTGCATTTTGTCCTTTCCTCCTTACTTCGTGTATTTTCTGAATGCACTGACAATTGCCTGCTGAGGAAGCTCCTCAGTAACAAGTGCGGGAATATCGTCAGCCTTCAGGTGATTTGCACCCTGCTTTCTGATAACCTCAAGACGCACCGCCTCAACAAGCTTTGCAGGCTCAACGCCTCTGGGACATCTGTCCACACACGCAAAGCAGGTCAGGCACTGATACAGTGACTTTGAATTCATAAGCGGCTCAATATCACCGCTTTCTACCATATATACAAACTGATGCGGATGAAATTCCATCTCATCATAAGCAGGACAGGTCGCACTGCATTTGCCGCAGCGCATACACTTTCTCGGATTTACTCCGCTCCTTCTTATAATCTCATCACGCACAGCGTTATTATCCTTGTGCATTTTAATCCTCCTTCAAATCGAACGCTTCTGCCATCAAATCGGTAAAGTAAACTATCGGAAGCTTGCTGCCGTTCGTTTCAAGATTAAACTTGCAAAGCGGACAGGCGGTTACTATCATATCCGCACCTGCCAGAGCAGCACTGTCAGTAACCTTATTGCTTCTCTTCTTTGCAGAATCGGGATTTTCAAGCGCAATATAACCGCCGCAGCATTCGTTACGCATTGAATATACCACAGGCTCGCCGCCGAGTGCACGGATTAAGTCCTCAATCAGGGTCGGGTTTTCGGGGTCGTCTGTGTGCATTACGCTGTTGGGGCGAAGCAGCAGACAACCGTAATATGCCGCTACCTTCTTGCCTGCAAGCGGCTTTTTAACCGCCTCTTTAACCTTGTCATAGCCAACCACGTCACGCAAAAGCTCAAGGTAGTGCATTACCTTTGTGCTTCCGTCATATTCCTCACCCTTGCCGAGGTAATTATTCACCTTAAACGCAAACTCCTCGTCGGTATTCATTGCGTGATTTGTCTGCTTGATTACATTGTGACAGGCAGAGCAAACGGTGACAAGCATCTGATTTGCATTTCCTGCTGCCTTCAACGCTCTTACCGATGAAAGCTTTGTTGCAGCCTCGTCCCGTGCGGTTGTGAAAACACCGCCGCAGCACTGCCAATTCTCTATTTCTTCAAGTGTTATGCCAAGTGTTTCGGCGCACTTTCTTGCATAGGCGTCAAGCTCTTTCGCCTTCGTCTTTAGTGTACAGCCCGGAAAGTATGCTACCTTCATTTATATTCCTCCTACCGTTAAACCATCTGCTCGGGATGGAATACTTCATCAAATTTTTCAGCTGTGAGGAAGCCAAGCTCCACGCAAGCCTCCTTCAGCGAGATATTGTCCTTGAATGCCTTCTTCGCCGTTTTAGCCGCATTTTCATAGCCGATATACGGATTGAGTGCGGTAACAAGCATAAGAGAATTATGCAGATTGTGGTGCATTTTCTCCTTGTTTGCGGTAATACCCACTGCACAGTTCTTATTAAAGGAAACAATCGCCTCAGCAAGCAATCTTGCAGACTGCAGGAAATTGTAAATGCAAACGGGCATAAATACGTTAAGCTCAAAATTACCCTGCGATGCAGCCATTCCGACAGCTACATCGTTACCCATAACCTGAACTGCCACCATTGTAACAGCTTCACATTGAGTAGGATTAACTTTTCCGGGCATAATAGAAGAGCCGGGCTCGTTTTCGGGGATAAATATTTCACCCAGACCGTCCCTCGGACCGCTTGCAAGCCAACGTACGTCATTTGCAATCTTCATCATATCGCAGGCAAGAGCCTTGATTGCACCGTGAGCGAACACAAGCTCGTCTTTTGATGTGAGTGCGTGGAATTTGTTCTGTGCAGTAACAAACGGCTTGCCTGTGAGAGCTGCAACCTTTGCCGCAACAAGCTCACCGAAGCCCTTGGGAGCATTAAGTCCCGTACCGACAGCAGTACCGCCGAGAGCAAGCTCCAAAATCGGTTCAACCGCTCTTTTGATAAGCTCAACATCACGCTCTAAGCTTGAACGCCAGCCGCTTATTTCCTGACTGAAGGTAATCGGCGTTGCGTCCTGAAGATGTGTTCTTCCGCTCTTTACAATGCCTTCATTTTCAGCCTCTAAACGCTTGAAGGTCGCAATAAGAGTTTCAGCAGCAGGGATAAGCTTATCCTCAAGCATCAGAACAGCTGCAATGTGCATAGCTGTCGGGAAGGTATCGTTTGAGGACTGGCTCATATTAACGTCATCGTTGGGATGCAGAATTTTCGCACCCGCAAGCTCGTTGCCTCGGTTTGCGATAACCTCGTTGGCATTCATATTCGACTGTGTACCCGAGCCTGTCTGCCATACAACGAGCGGAAAATTGTCGTTGAGCTTGCCTGAGATAACCTCGTCGCAAGCACCTGCGATAGCCGCAAGCTTTTCTGCTGTCATCTTCTCGGGACGAAGCTCGGCATTTGCCTGAGCCGCCGCCTTTTTCAGAATACCGAAGGCGTGAGTGATTTCCCTCGGCATTGTTTCTATATTTACACCAATCTCGAAATTCTCGTGGCTTCTCTGTGTCTGTGCTGCCCAAAGCTTATCGGCAGGCACTTTGACCTCACCCATAGAATCGTGTTCAATGCGGTATTCCATTTAAGTGTTCCTCCTTATATCTCTACGTTCTTGATAATATTTTTGAGAGTATCGGCACTCTTTCTGAGCTTCATAATCTCATCATCGTTAAGCGGAAGATGAACCTTGCTTCTTATTCCCTTATTACCCACAACGCTGAGAGTACTGAGGCATACATCGTCAATGCCGTATTCACCGTGCATCATTGTAGAAATTGTCATTGTTGTATCAATGCCGCTCAAAAGACATTTGCAGATATGGCAAACCGAAATGGAAACGGCATAGAAGGTCGCACCCTTACGTTCAATAACTCTGCCACCCGACTTTCTCACATACTCCTCAACCTCCTCGTAGTTGAGCTCGGGGAGCATACCGTCCGCATTTACAAAGGACTTGTGACATTCCTCAATGGGTACATTGGAAACATTCGCAAGCGACCCAGGCACGAAGGACGAGTCGCCGTGCTCGCCGAGAACATATGCGTGAACATTGTTCTGGCTTATTGAATAATATTCCGAAAGGCGTGAACGAAGTCTTGCGGTATCAAGAATTGTACCCGAGCCGATAATACGCTCCTCGGGAATACCTGAATTTTTGCAAAACGCATAGGTCAGCACATCAACGGGGTTGGACACGATAAGATAAACCGCATCGGGAGCATTCTTTGTAATCTCCGACATAATGGTCTTTAAAACATCGATGTTTGTCTGTGCAAGCTCAAGTCTTGTCTGACCCGGCTTTCTGGCAACACCCGAGGTAATGATTACAATATCCGAGCCCTTTGCGTCCTCATAAGAGCCTGCATAAACCGTGCAGGGATTACAGAACGGTAAGCCCTGTCTGATGTCAAGTGCCTCTCCGAGAGCCTTTTCCTTGGCAATATCAATCAGTACAATCTCCGATGACAAGCCTGAAACCGTCAATGTGTACGCAATTGTCGAGCCGACACTTCCACTTCCTATGATTGTAATTTTGTTCATACCCTTTTCCTCACTTTTGTAAAATTTTGTCGCACAAGTGTGTTAAATTTTTAACAATGTTAAAACATACACACCAGTATAAATCATTATACCATCTTTTTTTACAATATTCAAGCATAATTTTGTACATATTTACGATTTGTTATAAATTCCTTTTGTAAAATATGCCAATTGCTATCTTACGTTTTCACGCTGAAATTTTTTCGGGGATATGCCGTACATTTTCTTAAACCTTGCTGAGAAATAGTTGCTGTCGTCAAAGCCGCACTGTTCTGCTATCTCGGAAACCGCAAGCCCCTCCTCCTGCTTTAAGAGCTGTTCCGCTCTTTGCAGACGAAGAAGCGTTACATACTCGCAAAAGCCGAAGCCTGTTTCTTTCTTGAACATTCTCGAAAAATGCTCAGGACTTACGGAGCAAAGCTCGGAAACCTCGCCCAAGGTCAACTCACGGCTGAAATTCTGCTGTATATATCCTACCGCACGTTCTATATACTCATTGCCTGCCTCCGCCTTAGTGCAGCGGTTTGCATTTCGTGCAAGCAGAAAGAACAGCATATGCGTACTTAAGCGGATAACCTCCTCCGAAAATACGCTTCTGTTTTTGTATTCCGCCTCAATGGTGTTGAATATCTCCGCAACCTCATCTCTTATATCGGGATTCCTGTAAAGATACATCATAGACGGCAGATAATGGGTGACAGAGGTCGGGATATATCTTTTGGAGCAGTTAATCAAAAGACGTGAATGGCGGTCGTTATGATACTCGGTATTGTGTATCACTCCCTCGGGAATAAGCACTATATCCCCCGCCTCAAGCTTATAGCTTTTATTGTCAATAAAATAGCTGCAACTTCCGCTTAAAATCAGGTAAATTTCAAACAAATTATGATAGTGCCACACATTTTCCTTTATATCCCATTCATCACTTTCTTCAACACGGCTGAAAAAGAATTCCTTATCAAATTTTGTGTACTTCATACCATCACCTCATTATCACTATATCACTATATATCAAAAAAATCAAGAAAAATATCATCACTTGTCAAAATAATCAAGGAATTCTAAATTTTTTTGATGTATAATTAAGCTGTAAATAGATAATGATGCAGATATATAATAAGGAGGATATACATAATGAAAGAAAAAATTATTCAATTTGGAGAGGGCGGTTTCCTGCGAGGCTTTGCCGATTGGATGCTGCAAAAGGTGAACGAAAGCACCGATTTTGGCGGCAAGGTAGTGGTTGTACAGCCGATTGAAAACGGTATGTGCGATATGCTCACCGCCCAAAATTGCGAATACACTCACATCTGCCGAGGTGTTGAGGGTGTCGACATTAAGAAAATCGACGTAATTTCAAGATGCGTTAAGCCGTACGACGATTTTGACGCATATATGAGCCTTGCGGAAAATCCCGATTTCAGATTTGTGATTTCAAACACAACCGAGGCGGGAATTTGCTACTCGGACAGCGACAAAATCACCGACAAGCCTGCAAAATCCTTCCCTGCAAAGCTTACACAGCTGCTTGCAAAACGATTTGAGCTTGGACTTTCAGGTTTTGTATTTCTTCCCTGTGAGCTTATCGACAAAAACGGCGAAAACCTCAAAAAGTGCATTTTGCAGTATGCCGATTTGTGGAAGCTGGGTGATGGCTTCAAGGCTTGGATTGAGAAAGACAACATCTTCTGCAACACGCTTGTTGACCGCATAAACACAGGCTATCCCAAGGACGAGAAAATTGAGCTTGACTATGAGGATAATATGATTAACACCTCGGAGTATTTCCACCTTTGGGTTATCGAGGGATATAACAAGCTGTTTGAGGAAATTCCGTTCGACAAATGCGGTCTTAACGTAATACTCACCGATAACCTTGCAATGTACCGTACCAGAAAGGTACGTATTCTCAACGGTGCACATACCTCTCTTGTGCCGTATGCACTTTTGTCGGGACTTGATACCGTAAAATCCTGCATAGACGATGAAACTATGAATGCACACATCAGAAAGTGCGTATATGACGAAATTATTCCGACTCTTGATTTGCCGAAGGACGAGCTTACCGAGTATGCGGATAATGTACTGATACGCTTTGCAAATCCGTACATAAAGCACTATCTTTCCTCAATCGCACTAAACTCTGTCAGCAAATTCAAGGTGCGTGTTCTGCCATCAATCTTAGAGTACATAAGACGTTTTGACAAAATGCCCGAAACACTTCTGTTCTCCTTTGCAAAGCTGATTGATTTCTACCGCACCGATATGACAAATGACGACGCAGATGTTACCGCATTTATGAAAACGGCAACAGTCGGCGAAATTCTTGCAAATACATCACTTTGGGGCGAGGATTTGAGCTTTTTGGAAAATGAGGTTGTGAAGTATGTTAATAAATAAGCTTGACAACGTAGAGGTAAATATCACAGACGGTCACAAGTATGCACTTTGCGATATAGCCGAGGGCGAAAATATCATTAAATACGGTCAGCCTATCGGTCACGCAGTGTGTGACATCAAAAAGGGTGAGCACGTTCACACGCATAATATCAAAACCAATCTTTCGGGCAAGCTCGAATACAACTACTCCCCTGCCGAAACCTACAGCGAGCGTATTGACACCGACCTTACATTTATGGGGTATGTACGCAAAAACGGCGAGGTTGGCATAAGAAACGATGTCTGGATAGTGAACACCGTAGGCTGTGTAAACAAAATTGCAGAACGTCTTGCAAAGCTTACGGGAGCGAAGTATTTTCCGCACCCCTTCGGCTGTTCACAGCTTGGCGACGACCAGCTTATCACTCAGAAAATTCTCAAGGGTATGGTAAATCACCCCAACGCAGGCGGCGTTCTGGTACTCGGACTTGGCTGTGAAAACAATAATATCGACGTATTTAAAGGTATTCTCGGCGAATGGGACGAGGAAAGAGTAAAATTTCTCAACACTCAGGACTTTGATGATGAAATTGCCGAAGGTGTAAGGCTTATAAATGAGTTGAAAGAGTATGCGGCAGGCTTTAAAAGAGAGCCAGTACATATTTCCAAATTAAATGTCGGCTTGAAATGCGGGGGCAGCGACGGCTTTTCGGGTATTACGGCAAATCCGCTTGTCGGCAGATTTTGCGACAGGCTGACCTCTATGGGCGGCATATGTGCACTCACCGAGGTACCCGAGATGTTCGGTGCGGAGCATCTTTTGATGAATCGCTGCACCGATACCGAAACCTTCAGCAAAACGGTACGCCTGATAAACAATTTCAAGGATTACTACACACGTCACAATCAGGTTATATACGAAAATCCGTCACCTGGCAATAAAAAGGGCGGTATTACCACCTTAGAGGAAAAATCGCTCGGCTGTGTACAAAAGGGCGGACTTTCCGCAGTTGTTGACGTGCTTGACTACGGCGACAGACTTACCAAAAACGGTCTTAATCTCTTAAACGGACCGGGCAACGATATTGTTGCCGTAACCAATCTTATGGCGGCAGGAGTGCATATGATACTCTTTACCACAGGCAGAGGTACTCCTCTCGGAACTGCTGTTCCGACGGTAAAAATTGCAACCAACCACGATTTGGCTGTACGCAAGGCAAATTGGATTGACTTTGACGCAAGCCCGACATTGGACGGAAATGCACTTACAGACGAGCTTCTGGAGTATGTGATTTCGGTTGCAAACGGCAAGCAAACAAAAAATGAAGAAAACGGATACGAAGAAATTTCAATATTTAAGGACGGTGTTACACTATGAGCTTTATCACAGATAATTTTATGCTGAAAAACGAAACAGCGAAGGAGCTTTATGCAGCGGTTAAGGATTTGCCGATTATCGACTATCATTGCCACATTTCACCCAAAATGATTGCCGAGAACTACAAGTTTAAAAATGCTTTTGAGCTGTTCCTCGGCGGTGACCACTACAAATGGCGTCAGATGCGTACAAACGGTATTGAAGAACGCTTTATAACAGGTGATGCGGGCGATTATGAAAAGTGGGAAAAGTTTGCTGAAACAATGCCGCTTTTAGTCGGAAATC
>JAFULX010000064.1 GCA_017483065.1 Clostridia bacterium
GAAAGGTCATATCATAGCTGAGTCCGAGCCGTGCAGGCTGCGACCTCTTCCCGATTGTACGGCACAGCGAGCAGTAATACCCCTGCCACAGCTGCCTGTCCGCCTCGGAAAGCACATCGGGTGCAGGTACGATATATCCGAACATTCGCCCACCTCTCCCACTTTACATTCTTATAGTAATTATAACCGTTTGACGGATATTTTTCAACAGTTTTACCGTATAATCCGAAAAATTTATTTTTTGTTCACAAATAGATTGCATATTTTGTCGGACAATTCTTTTTTACGACACCCCAACTTCGACACAAAATTCGCCGCCGCTCTGCTACAATATCAGTATTGGTGGTGATTAACTTGATTATTTACGCTGATTTGGTGTTTTTTGTAAACTTTTTCGGTGATTTTCTGTGTCTGTGGCTGGTTTCGGCGGCAGAGGGCAGAATTTCTCTCTGGCGTCGGATAGCGGCGGCTGCTTTTGGCGGTATATACGGACTTTTATGCACGCATCCCTCCCTGCACATAATAGGCGGTATATTTGGCAAAATCGCCGCTGCGGCGCTGATGATTGTGATTGCGTATATGCCAGCCTCGGGCAAGGCTCTTTTCCGTGGTACGGCGGTGCTTTTTATGAGCTCAATGCTGCTTTCGGGCGGTGTGGAGCTTGTGGGTGTAAACGGCAGTATTTTGCGGATAATGCTCGCCGCCTTCGGTACAGCGTGTCTTGTTACAGGCGGTATTTCCCTCATAAGGTCACGTATTTATGCAAGATATCTTCCCTGTGAGCTGTGCTTTTCGGGCAAAAAGGCTCGTTTTCTCGGCTTTTATGACAGCGGAAACCGCCTGATTTCGGGCGAAGGTGCAAGTGCGGTAATAGTCGGTGACGAGCGTATTTTAAAAAAGCTGATTTCACCCGAGGCGACCTGTAAAAACCTCTTTGAGTGGGCGGACAGCGACAAGGTCGTTACCGTTCCGTTCACGGGTGCGGCAAGCGGTGTGATGTACGGCATTATACTCGATTACGCAAGGATTGACTCACGCCGCTTTGATGATGTGGTGCTTGCCCTGAGCGAAACCGAGCTTGCGGATAGGATTGTACTGCACAGCACTATGGTGTAAATGTGAAATATATAATGATATGAAAGGGTGTTACTATGTCTGTTCTGTCACTTTTTAAACGAATTTTTCTCTTTTTACGTGAGGATAATGTGTTCCTCTATATCGGCGGTGCGGAAACGCTGCCTGCACCACTGTCTAAGGAGCGTGAGCGTGAGCTGCTTGATACGATTGAAAGTGCCGAGTCAAAGCAAATTCTTATTGAGCATAATCTGCGGCTTGTGGTCTATATCGCACGGAAGTTTGAAAATACGGGTATTTATGTCGAGGACTTGATTTCAATAGGCACTATCGGTCTTATTAAGGCAATCAACACCTTCTGCCCCGAAAAGAATATCAAGCTGGCGACCTATGCGTCACGGTGTATCGAAAATGAAATTCTGATGTACTTGCGTAAAAATCAGAACCGTCATTCGGAGGTGTCGATTGATGAGCCGCTGAATGTCGACTGGGACGGCAACGAGCTTCTTTTATCCGATATTCTCGGCACAGATAACGATATTATCTGCCGTAACATCGAACACGAGGTGGACTGCCAGCTGCTCGGTACGGCAATCGGGCATCTTTCTCCCCGTGAACAGCAGATAATGCGGCTTCGTTTCGGACTTGGCGGTGCAAAGGAGCTTACACAGAAGGAGGTCGCCGACCTTCTCGGCATATCACAGTCTTACATATCACGTCTTGAAAAACGGATAATTGCACGGTTGAAAAAGGATTTTCTGCGTATGAACCGCTGAATTTGGCATATACTACCGAAAAAGGAGTGAAATACAATGGACGCACCAAAATACAAGGAATATTCCGACAAAAAAGCACCACGCTCGCCCGTTGTGAAAAACTGCGTTAAGGCATTTTTAATCGGCGGTGCAATATGCACCCTCGGCGAGCTGTTTTCACAAATATATCAAAGCTTTGGTATGGGCAAGGAGGACGCAGGTGCTCTCGTTTCGGTAACGCTGATATTTTTGAGTATGCTGTTTACGGGGCTGGGACTTTATCCGAAGCTTGCAAAGCACGGCGGTGCAGGTACGCTTGTCCCGATTACAGGCTTTGCGAACGCAGTTGCATCAAGCTCAATCGAGGCAAAGAGCGAGGGACTTATAATGGGCGTGGGTGCAAAGCTATTTACCATAGCAGGACCCGTCATAGTCTACGGTATAACCGCATCGGCGGTTGCAGGACTTATCGCTTGGATAATGGCTATGTAAATAAAAATTCCCATATTAAATTCCACATCAAAAACCCCACTTGTGTGGGGTTTTTGTGTTATACTGCTTTATTGACTGCACTTATGAGTGCGTATATTGACGAGGTGGAGATATTGGTATCTATTCCCACGCCCCAACACTTTTTCTCGCCAACGGACACACATATATAGCTGACCGCCTTTGAGGAGGCTTTACCCTCAAGGTCGTGCTGTGTATAGGAAGCCACATTCAGCTTCAAGCCAAGCATACCCGAAAGAGCATTGCACAGTGCGTCAAGAGGTCCGTTACCCGTTCCGTCAATCGTAACAGGCTTACCGTTATACATAATATCGGCAGTAACGGTGGTGATATTATCCTCCACACCGCTGCGATAAGAGGTCAGGCTGATGGGCGTATGATTGATATAATCGTTCTTGAACGCCGCATAAATTTCCTCAGGCTCCAAAACGGTCTGCTTTGCATCGGAAAGCTCGGTGATATGCTTGGAGAACTCCGCAACCATAACAGGCGGCAGTGTATATCCGAACTTCTTCTCCATAACATAGCTTACGCCGCCCTTACCCGACTGCGAATTGATAACAATAGGCTCGTACTTTCTGCCGATATCGGTCGGGTCAATAGTAAGATACGGGTTTTCCCAAATCTCACAGCCTGCCGCCTCGTAAGCCGCCATCGCCTTCTTGATAGCGTCCTGATGCGAGCCTGAAAAAGCAACGTATGCCATTTCACCTGCATAGGGGTGTCTGGGACTTATGGGGATTTTATTATACTTTTCAAATCTTGCGATTATCTCGTCAATATTGGTGATATCAAGCTCGGGGTCAATACCCTGACAGAACATATTGAGTGCAAGCATAATGATATCCGCATTACCCGTACGCTCGCCGTTACCGAACAGCGTACCCTCAACTCTGTCCGCACCTGCCAGAAGTGCAAGCTCTGTTGACGCAACGCCCGTACCTCTGTCGTTATGTGCGTGAACGCTGATTTCAACCGCATCACGGTATTTCAGACGCTTATGTACATACTCAATCTGGTCGGCATAGACGTTCGCCGTTGCAACCTCAATAGTGGACGGCAGATTGATAATAGCCTTTCTGTCCTTTGTCGGCTTGAACACATCAAGCACGGCATTACATACCTCAACGGCATAGTCAGGCTCGGTGCAGGTGAAGCTTTCGGGCGAATATTCGTAACGGATATTGCCGTCAAGACTACCCTCAACCAAATCAACCACCAGCTTTGCACCGTCAACGGCAAGCTGCTTAATCTCGTCCTTATCCTTGCGGAAAACTACCTTTCTCTGCAATGTAGAGGTTGAATTATATATATGAACAATTGCGTTTTTCGCACCCGAAAGTGCCTCGATTGTTCTCTTGATGATATGCTCTCTCGCCTGTGTGAGCACCTGAATTGTTACGTCGTCGGGAATGAGATTTTCGTCAATCAAACGGCGTACGAACTCAAATTCCGTACCGCTTGCAGCAGGAAAGCCTACCTCGATTTCCTTGATGCCGAGGCTTACCAGAAAGCTGAAAAATTCGAGCTTTTCGTCAATTGTCATAGGCGAATAAAGTGCCTGATTACCGTCACGCAAATCGACACTGCACCACTTGGGAGCGTGCGTGATTTCCCTTGACGGCCAATCCCTCGTTTCCATTGGAACGGGGTGGTATTGCTTGGTGTACTTTTTGTAATTCATATTATTTTCCCTTTCTGTTCTATAAAAAATACCAGACACTCTTTTTCACTAAGAGCGTCTGGTTATTTGTTTGCGTTTTGTACGCAGGGCAATTAACCGACCACTCTTGTGTCCGGCAATAGTAGGAGTTCAGTTGTAAAAGCTGTTCTGCTACTCATTGTCCCCTGCTCCTTTCAAAGCATTTTATTTCGTATCAGGATAATAATACTCTATTTTTTTCGGTTTGTCAATAGTTTTTTTATTTATTGTACGGTAATTACTCTGATAACGCACGCATCGCTTGAAGATGTATCGGAATATACTGTCGCACTCTTGATGTTACCGTTTGCAAGCTCATCAATGCTTACCGTGCCAAAATCGGTGTGCTGACTGATATCAATAATCTGCACATCTGGAGCAAGTGTGTAAATCCTGCCGCCAATCATAATACGGCTGCTGTCGGCGGCACTTACCGAGCCGCTTGCAATCTGATAAAGCTTTTTCAGCGTATCGGAATCACTGCCCGTAAGCTTGTAAAGCACAGGCGTTCTAACCGACATACCTGACACAGCAAAGTTTGTGTTATAAGTCTTTTCCGCACCGTCGGAATATATGGTGTAGTTTGCACCCTCGGTCAAAAGCTCAATTCCGCTTACAACGCCGTAAGACGCAGTGCTTTCAACGTCCTCGATATACAAAATCATAATATCGCCAAAGTCGTTGCCCCTGATGACATTCAAAATCTGGTCTGTGCCGATTGCTTTTGCCGTCATTGTTTCAAGGTCGAGCTTCACACATTCCGCTGATTTCTCGGTTTCGTAAGCCGTTCTCTGGATTACAACCGCATCACGCAGAATTGTCTTGCCGTTAAGGGTACGGTTTGAAATATCAAGAGTTCCAGCATATCCGCTCGTCTTATTCGGGGCGGTAAGCTTTGCCTTGCTGTTTTCGTAAGAAATTGTCACAAGGCTGCCGATAAGATTTTTATAATCCTGTGCAGTTGCTATGCGGTGTGTTTCGCCGTCGGTCATAAAGATATCCGCATAAATCTCCGTCGAGCCTTCATTCGCACCCGAGTCGGCAATTTGTGTGCCTGTTCCAAGAACGACGCCGTAATTGGTCGCCGAGGTTTCAGAAAGCTCAACCGCAAATACCGCCTTGTCGCCTTTGCCGAGAAGAAGGGTCACTCTCTCGCCGATTTCAAAGCTATTGGTATTTGCACCGAGCATAGCGGCAGCAGAATCATAGCCTATTTCGTAGCTCTTGCCGCCGACGGTAACCGTTTCGACAAATGCCTTGGACGGCTGTGCGTCATAGTAAATACCCGTAACCTTCTTGCTGTAAACGTCCATTACGTTACTTCTTGTATTATAGTAGACAACGTCGTTTGTGCATATATCGGAAAGACTTGCCGACTTGCCGTCACGGTAAACCACAAGACCGCCCGAGGTTATTGCTGTACCCTCAAGATTGGTTGCATTATCGGTGTAGTTATGCGTTGCGATAACAGGTGTCACGTCATCTGTTCCTATAACCGCAAAGCTCCATTCGTTCTGCTTCTCGCCGTAGAAGGTGAGGTCACAGCCTGATGTAACCGATGCTTTTGCCTGTGAGAAGGTCTGCTTCTGACCGTCGTTATATACCGTAAAGCTGCTGTCAAAGCGGTACGAGCCTGTCTTGCCGTTGGAAACATAGCTTATGGTGCTGTCGGTAAGAGCCGTTACATATACACTCATACTGTATGCGGCGTTATTAGTTCCCTCGCCCGTAACCTTGAGTGCAACGAGGTTGGAATTTTTGTCAAGTACCGCATAGTCGGCGAACTGACCTGCTGTTGCCGAAAGCGTCATTTTTGATGTGTAGGTGTTCGAGTCGGAAAGACGTACCTCTCTTCCCGAGTCAAGCACTACCGTGTCACGGACTACCGTATAGCCTGCATTTTCGAGAAGGATATTGTCCTTCTTGCCGCAAAGGTCGGTAAAGAGTGCACGGTCTATCATAACCGCCGCATCACCTCTGGTAATCGCCTGTCCGTTATCGTAGTAAAGTCCCGACGAAATGCCGAGCGAGGCTGCCGCATCGACATAGTTATTCGGCCAGTAGTAGCCTACTGTGTCCTCTTTATAGTCAAGAACTCTGAGAAGTATAGTCAGGCTTTCCGCAAAGCTGATGGTTTTATCAGGCTGAAAGCTGCCGTCCGAGTAACCCGATACTATGCCCTGTGCAGAAACATAGTTGATATACGGTGCTGACCAAAGCCCGTTCGGTACGTCACCGAAGGACGCAATATAGCCTGTCGATTTTGCCTCGGTATCCTTGCCGAGAGCACTTACGATAATTCTTGCAAATTCGGCACGGGTAATTGTGTTTTCGGGCTGAAAGCTGCCGTCTGTGTAACCCGAAACTATACCCAAATCGCCAAGGCGGTAAATCGCCTCATAGTCGGCTCTTGCCGCATCAACATCGGTGTATGCCGCCGCAGTTACAGCCGACAAAAGCAGTGACAGCGACAGCAGTATGCCGAGTAGTTTTTTTATTGTCATAGTTAATTTCTCCATTCTTACATTTTTACCGCTACCAAACACTGAAAATAAACGAGCAGATTGCCGTTTTGAGGAACGCCGACGTACAAAGGTACTTCAAGTTCCGATAAATGGTGAGCTGCGACGCTTATTTCTCCGCTATAAAACGCTGAAAAGAAGCGAGCAGATTGCCGTTTTGAGGAACGCCGACGTACAAAGGTACTTCAAGTTCCGATAAATGGTGAGCTGCGACGCTTATTTTCTGCGTTACTCTGAACGCAATGCTTCAATCGGGTGTAACTTTGCCGCTCTTCGGGCAGGTGCTATGCCGAAGAATACACCGATGATGATTGAGAAGATAAAGCTCATAAATACCATATTGGTCTGGATAACGGTTTCCATACCGAGAAGCTTTCCTGCACCGCCGCAAGCGACGATGCCGAATACAATTCCGACGATGCCTCCCATTCCCGAAAGAACGATAGACTCTATCAAAAATTGCAGGAGTATATCGGTAGTCCTTGCACCTATCGCCTTTCTGATACCGATTTCCCTTGTTCTCTCACTGACGGTAACCGTCATAATGTTCATAATTCCGATACCGCCGACAACGAGTGAAATTGCCGCAATACCTGCAAGCATCGTAGTCATTGTAGCTGTCATTTCGTCGAGAGATTCAATCATTTCGGCTACCGACGATACTGAAAATCCCATATCCGAGCCGAGCTTTTTCGTGATAAAATTCTCAAGCGCCTCAACTGCGTCCTCAACGACCTCCTCCGATGCCGCCGCAAAGTAGAAGGTGGAAATTCTCGCCTGCTTCAGAAAGCGGATTGCCGTTGTGTACGGGATTGTTACCTTGTTATCCGCCGAGGTTTCGGTCGAATCGCCCGATTCCTCATAGCAGCCTACAATGGTGAACTTTCTGCCGTTGAGCTTGATTGTTTCTCCGACAGGGTCGAGTCCGCCAAACATTTCCTGCTTTATGTAGCTGCCAACAATACAGTTATAGCTGCGGTTTGCAATATCAGCGTCCGAGATAAAGCGTCCGCTTTCAAGCTTTGCATTATTCGGCTGAATTTCGCTGTAACTGCTCGCATACGCACTCAATGAGGTGGTCGAGTTGACATTGCCCGACTTTGACGTTACCGACGAGCTTAAGGTCGGCGACATTGCCGAAACAAGGTCGGGATTTTCGTCGAGAAATTCCTGCATATCTTCCACGTCAATCGTTCTCGTTGAGCTTCGCATAAACCGCATATTGACGGTAATCAGCTTAGTACCCATTTCAGCCATCGAGTCGCTGATAGCCTTGGTTGCACCGCCGCCGATACCAGTAAGTATGATAACCGAGGCAACACCGATAATGATACCGAGCATAGTGAGTGCCGAACGGCCTTTATTGCCCAGTATGCTCTTCATCGACATTTTGAAGGATTGAATAAGCTTTCCCATTACACCTCGCCTCCAATCCTACCGTCCAAATCGGCTTTTGCCGCTCCGTCATTGATGTTTTCCGCACTTTTTCTGTCCGAGCGGTTGTCTACATCGCTTGTGATTTTGCCGTCGTGTATGCTCACGATACGTTCTGCCTGCTTTGCAATGCCGAGGTCGTGCGTGATGATAACAATTGTATTGCCCTCCTCGTGCAGGTCGTGGAGCATCTGCATAATCTCCACACCCGACTTTGAGTCCAACGCTCCCGTCGGCTCATCGGCAAGAATAAGCGACGGCTTGCTCGACAAGGCTCTTGCAACCGACACTCTCTGCTGCTGTCCGCCCGAAAGCTCGGTAGGCTTATGGTGCATTTTATCCTTCAAGCCCACCCTTTCGAGAGCCGCCACCGCCATTTTACGGCGTTCTGCTGCACCGATACCTCTGTAAATGAGCGGCAGCTCGACATTCTCGAGTGCGGTCAGCTTTGCCAGAAGATTGTATTGCTGGAATATAAAGCCGAGCTTTTTGTTGCGAAGGTCAGCAAGCTGATTATCGGTCATTCGGCTACCCTCTATTCCGTCAATCCAATATTTGCCCGAGGTCGGCACGTCAAGACAGCCTATCATATTCATAAGCGTTGATTTTCCCGAGCCTGAAGGGCCGATAACCGACACAAACTCGTGGGGGCGGATATGCAAATCCACCCCGTCGAGTGCTCTTACCTCGTTTTCGCCCATTTTGTAAATCTTGGTAATACCCTCAAGCCTTATCATTATCTCATTCCTCCGCCGGGTCTTGCACCGCCCATACCACCGGGCATTCCTCCGCCTGGGCCGCCGCCCATACCGCCGGGCATTCCGCCCATCATCATATTAGATGTTGTGGAGCTTGTGCCTGTCTGTGCATAGACCTCGTCACCCTCGGAAAGTCCCGAAAGAATTTCGGTATATTCATCACCGACTACACCGACGGTTACTATAACCGTTTCAAAGCCGTCGGGTGCTTCGGGAAGTCTTCTTCCCCCCTGCTGTCCGCCGCCTGCGGGACGTTCTGTATCTTCCGCACCCTCTGGTCTTGTCATTCCCTCGGGTCTTTCCATACCCTCGGGCGGCTGCATACCTTCAGGTTTTTCGCCCTCAGGCATCCCCTCAGGTCGTCCGCCCCTAGGCATCTCGCCTTCGGGCATATTATTCTGTGTATTATCCGAGCTACCGTCACTCTTTTTGAATACATAGTACATATTGCCTATTGTCTTTACGTCCTCGGAGGGTACGTAAAGCGTATTCTCCGACGATTCCACAACCACACTTGCGTCAATATTCATACTCGGACGCAGATTTCCAGGCTCGTTTATAACAACCTCGGCGGTGTAGGTGGTAACGCCGTTTGACGATGTACCCTCCACCGAAAGATTTGTAATCTCGCCGTAGAAGGTTTCCTCGGGGAGTGCGTCACAGGTGACCTCAACAACCTGTCCTGCGGTGACCTTGCTCACGTCAAGCTCGTCTATTTCAAGGCTGAATTTGAGCCTTGAAACGTCCGCAATTACCATAAGCGTCTGCGAGGAATTTGTTCGGTCTATTGTATCGCCAGTCTTGGCATTTTTGGTGATAACAGTACCGCTGATAGGTGCGGTAAGCGTGTAATCCTCCAGCGTTTCCTGTGCCTCTGCCATAGAAAGCTTTGAGCTTTCATAGCTGTTTTTGCTGCTTCTTATGCTGTTTGTAATAGAGTCGCTTGAAATGGTTGCGATTACCGCACCCTCAGCAACATAGTCACCGTTA
>JAFULX010000065.1 GCA_017483065.1 Clostridia bacterium
ATAGATACCTTGGATACGTCGGTTGAATACTCTACCTTGTCAAACTTAATCAAATCCTTGTTAGCATCGATAATATCCTTAGCAGCAGGAAGGTCACCCTCTGTTACGGTAAAGCTGATATCCTTCTTACCATCTCTGCCGATTGACTGAATGATAAGGTCTACGCCAATATTTTTCTTTGAAAGCAGCGAGAACACAGAATATGCCTTACCCGGTGTATCCTCTACACCGCAAAGCACTACGCTTGCACAATCGTTATCTCTTGTTACACCTCTGACCAGCATCTTTTCCACTTGATTTACCTCCTTAACATATGTTCCTTCTACACGTTCAAGACTTGATTTTACTGCCAATTTTACGTGGTACTTCTTTGCCATCTCAACCGAGCGGTTATGAAGCACGTTTGCACCGAGTGATGCAAGCTCGAGCATCTCGTCATACGAAATGTCATCAAGCTTCTTTGCATTTTTAACAAATCTGGGGTCTGCGGTGTAAACACCGTCAACGTCCGTATAAATTTCACAGACGTCAGCACCGAGTGCAGCTGCAATTGCAACAGCAGATGTATCCGAGCCGCCTCTGCCGAGTGTGGTTATGTCGTCATACTTATTAACACCCTGAAAGCCTGCTACAATAACAATTCTTCTGCGGTCAAGCTCGTGCTGAAGTCTTTCGCTTGTAATCTTCTTAATTCTTGCCGCAGAGTAATTTGTATCTGTTACAAAGCCTGCCTGCCAGCCTGTGAGTGATACAACAGGTCTTCCTATTTTCTCAATAGCCATTGCAAGCAGCGAAACTGAAATCTGCTCTCCGCTTGAAAGAAGCATATCCATCTCACGCTTTGACGGTGAGGGGTTAATCTCCATCGCCTTTTCAATCAAATCATCGGTCGTGTCGCCCTGTGCGGATACTACAACAACTACGTTGTTTCCTGCGTCGTACGCTTCTACAACTCTTGTTGCAACATTATTCACACGCTCGGCATCTCTTACCGACGAGCCGCCGTACTTCTGTACTATAAGTCCCATTTTTATTTCCTTCCTTTCTAATAAACCTGTACTATTGCACCGACATTATCTATTGTTAGCCTGCGGCAGGTACGCTTGTGACCGTTTATGTTAAAATATGCGTTCATATTATTCGAAAATTCTTTGTTTTCAGGCGAACACATCGCAACTATTGTCGGTCCCGAGCCACTAAGCCATACCGCATATGCACCGTTTTTGTAGCTTTCATCAAAGGTTTCCTTCATATTATCAATATATGCGGCACGGTAGGGCTGATGAAGCTTATCCTTTACCGCAACCTTCAGCTTTTCAAAATCGCCTGTGGCAAGTGCAAGCGAAAAAAGTGCCGCATGACCTGCATTATACGCAGCGTCCTTGTGTGATACCTTGTCGGGCAGTGTCACCCTTGATTTTTTTGTTGATACGTAAAAATCGGGAATCATCACCTCAAATACAATCGGTTTTTCAAGCTTAACCGATTTTGCAAGGGTTTTACCCTCGCTTTTTACCGCCGCACAAAATCCGCCGTAAAGTGCAGGAGCGACGTTGTCGGGGTGTCCCTCCATATCTGCGGCAAGATTTAAAATCCCCGCATAAGAAAGCTTTCGTCCAGAAAGAACATTCGCCGCAAGCATACCTGCTACAATGCACGCACTGCTGCTGCCAAGACCTCTTGTCATCGGGATTTCGCTGTCCTGAATGATTTTTATTCCCTTCGTTCTGTAACCCGTCTTATCAAAAACAATTTTCATTGCACGGTATATCAGATTATTCTCGCCCGTTGGGATATATTCCTTTGTATGCCTGTTTTCAATTACGATACCGTCCGAAATCTCCTCCACCGTAACCGTGTTATAAAGCGAAAGAGCAACTCCGAGCGAATCAAAGCCTGCACCCATATTTGCACTTGTTGCAGGAACTCTAACCTTAATCATTTGCCTGTAAAACCTTAATTGCCGCACCGCCAAGCTGTGCATTCCTTTCGGCAAATTCCTTCTCACTCATCTTTTCGCTAACAAATCCTACCTCGCCTTCAGCAACTCCGCTGATTAACTCAACATTACCGAAAAGCTCGGCAATCTTTGTCTTATCGGCGGTTGTACGAACGAAATACGACCACTCCTTCTCGGCAGGATTAAGCATCTTAACCTTGCCCTCCTCCCAAATTAAGGGGTGAGCTGATGTCTTTGTCTTAACCATATCTATAACGTCAGCAGAAACAGCACTGGCGGTAGCTTCCTTTCCCGCACCTCTGCCGTAGAACATTGCGTCACCGAGGTAGTTGCCTGTTACCATAACGGCATTGAACACATCTCTTACACCCGAAAGCGGTATGCTCTTTTTAATCATCATAGGAGCAACACAGGCATAAAGCTCACCGCTGTCCGTCTGCTCTGCATAGCCTATCAGCTTTATTGCAGAACCGAGCTTTTCAGCATATTTGACATCATTTAATGTAATATCGCAAATACCCTCGGTCGGGATATCATTGTAATCAACAAAATCGCCTGTCGCCATAGAGGACAAAATTGCAATCTTACGGCAAGCGTCGTGACCTTCAATGTCGGCAGCAGGGTTACGCTCTGCATAACCTCTTCTTTGAGCCTCGCTGAGTGCGTCCTCAAACTCACTGCCCTCTTCAATCATCTGGGTAAGGATAAAGTTTGTTGTACCGTTTAATATACCTGCAATTTTCTCGATTTTATTAGCCTGAAGGCAGGCAGAAAGCGGTCTTATAACAGGGATACCGCCGCCAACCGAAGCCTCGAACAGATATCTGACATTCTTTTCGGCTGCAATTCGGAGAAGCTCGGGACCGTAGGTCGCAACAAGCTCCTTATTTGATGTGGTTACACATTTACCCGCCTCAAGAAGTGCCTTTGTAAATTCATATGCAGGGTGAAGTCCGCCCATAGTTTCCGCAACAACGGAAATTTCATCATCATTTACTATATCATTGAAATCCTTTGTAAAAATTTCCTTTTTCGGGTGGTCGGGAAAATCTCTTATATCAAGAACTCTTTTTACCTCAATTACCTCGCCAGTCTTTCTCTGAAAATCCGATTGGTCGAAAATATCAAAAACACCGCTTCCGACCGTACCAAATCCCAAAATTGCAATCTTTGCCATTTCAGTCAATCCCTTTCCTTCATATTTTACATAGACAGCAGTTCTATCTTATTTACTCCGTCAACGCTTTTGAGCTTTTCTATCATCTTGTCAAGCTCAACCGTCATATCATCGGTTCGCATTGAAATCGTTACATTCGCAACACTGTTTGTCGGAATATTCTGATTTATCGTCAGAATATTCGCCCCCGCAGCAGACAAAAGTATCAGTATATCCGACAAAATGCCTGCAACATCGTCAAGCGTGAAAAAGAGCGTTACAATCTGCTCCGTGTCAAACCTTGAATGAGCAAAAACATAGTTTTTGTACTTATAAAAAGCACTTCTGCTTATATTCGCCGCCTCAAGTGCATCGCTTACGGTTTTGTATCTGCCCGACGAAAGCTTTTCTTTCGCATCGACAACCTTTACAAACACATCGGGGGCAACTGTTCTGTCCACCAGAATAAATGTTGAATTCATAATTGTTACTCCTTCATTTATTACTCTTTTGTCCTCGACAGAAAAACAATTGTACTTTCAATACAGTATATAATATCACATTCAGCCAGTTTTGTCAATAAAACTTGTACCAAATTTAGTATGTTTTTTATAGCACATTTTGGTTATTTTTACAAAGAGTCAGCTTTTCCTCATAAAATAGCATACTGCATTCGCAGCGCTTGCATACCGCTTCAATACGGTTGACGCTATTTTTGCAGTCTTTTCACCGCCGCCCTCCGAAAGAGTGCGGCACACCTTGGTAAATACAAGCTGAGGTGATGTCAGCTTATCCGTCCACTCACCCTCGCTCTCTGGATAAAGCTTTCGGTACTCGCCAAGCGTTGCCCTTGCAAGCGACGCAACCGTATATTCCTTCAGCTTATCAACTCCGTAAATCTCCGCCGCTCTTTCAAGTCCATCTATCAGCTCTTCGGAATATTTACGTCTTGCCCTTAAATAATCGGATATCCTTAGAGGATATATTTTTCCGCCAAATTTGCCAAAAGCACGCTTTGTATCAAGGTAGCCTGCATCAATAGTATCACAAATCAGCTTACTATCGAAATCAAGTACACCGACAATAGGTGCAGTGCATTTTACATCAATAATATTTACTCCATCAGGGGCATACGGTCTTATAACGCCTACGCCGCCAACGTCAATAGAAATTATATCCTTGTAGCCTTTCTTCACAAGCATACTGACAGGCTTGTTGTCGCCCATACCGCCGTCAAGAAATGTTTTATCTCCGATAATTCTTGCTTTTGTACCCGGAAGACAGCTGCTCGCCATAAGATAATCAACAAGCATACCTTTCGGTATATCCGCCTTGAAAAGTTCGACTATACACGAGTCTGTGAGAGAATAGGTAACAAGCCCAAAATCAATCGGTGAAAGAAGCAGCTTATCCTCGTTTATAATCTCTCTTAACATTTTCTCAAGTGGGTCAAGACTTATTCCCTTATTCTTTCGCATTTCATCTAAGAAAGCACCGATATTCTTGACAGACATAAGCTTTTCATCGGAAAATGCCGTCATATCTACCACATCAGCCGTGGTAACACTTCGCCAGATTTGCTCGCACTTCTCATAATCACCCTGAGCAAAAACAGCCGCATTTATCGAGCCGATTGACGTTCCGCATACTGCACCGATTTTTATATCCTGCTCTGAAATTGCACGCCAGGCTCCTACCTCATAAGCACCTCGTGCACCGCCGCCAGCAAGAACAACTCCGTACATAGCATACCTCCATTATTCAGAAAACCCCCGTTGGCAAATATGTCATACGAGGGTTTTTATAATCTATGTGTTTTAATTTTTCGGGTTAACAATGTCACGCCAATCAAGGTCGCCTCTGTCAAGTCCGTGTATCAGCACCTCTGCTGTTGCAAGGTTTGTTGCCATAGGGATATTATGCATATCACACAAACGCAAAAGAGATGAAACATCAGGCTCGTATCCCTCGGACATCAGCGGATCACGGAAAAACAGAACCAAGTCAATCTCATTGTACGCAACTCTCGCACCAATCTGCTGGTCACCGCCCTGAAGTCCCGAAAGGAAACGGTAAACATCAAGACCTGTATTCTCATTTATAACCTTTCCTGTGGTGTCGGTGGCATACAGCTTATGTTTTTCCAAAATACCCTTATACGCTATACAGAACTGTGCCATAAGCTCCTTCTTTTTGTCGTGCGCTATAAATGCAATGTTCACTCTTCTTCCTCCCTTAAAGCATATTCCACGACATATTATAACAAATTATTCCTCATTTGTAAAGCATTTTATACAAATTTTTATGGCAAAAGCTCTCCGACGCCGTAGCTTTTTGCTATATCGGCATCTACGGCAAAGTATTCATCAAAAATATCTCTTGCCACAGTGGCGGCATTTACACCCCTTACACCGTGCTCAATTACAACCGCTACGGCGATTTCAGGCTTATCATACGGTGCAAATGCGACGAAAAGTGCGGTATTGGATTCGTTGGAATTGCCCTGTGCTGTTCCCGTTTTTCCGCCAACTTCAATTCCGTAATCACGGAAAATTTTACTCGCAGAGCCTTCATCAACCACACCGTACATACCTTTTTTTACTGCATCAAGATTTTCGGCTGTCATTGTAATACGTTCCTCAATTATCGGTGCACTGCGTTTAACCTCCGCACCGTCAGCACTTCGGTGAACGCTTTTAATAATATGCGGACGGTAACGTGTACCGCCGTTTACAAGCGTTGCAATGTAGTTTGCCAACTGCAGCGGTGTAAAATGAGAATAGCTCTGTCCGATAGAAGCCTGAATTGTATCGCCGCCGTACCATTCAGCACCCTCACCCTCGATTTTTTCTTTATAATCGGGGTTTGCCATACTGCCCCTTGACTCCTCTGTAAGCTCAATACCTGTGTATTCGCCAAGACCAAAGCGTTTTGCATAATCGGCAATCGCATCTATACCCGTGCGTCTGCCCGCCTCATAAAAATACAGGTTACAGGAATCCTCAATTGCCTCTGTCACGTTTTCCCAACTGTGTGTCAGACCGTTATCAAGATATATCCAGCATTTCGGCTGATAGTCCTTGAAAAATTTATACACACCGTTACACATCAGCTTTTCTTCGATTGTAACAGCACCCGTTTCAAGTGCAGCAACAGCTGTCAGCGGCTTGAAGGTAGAGCCAGGCGAATATGTTCCGCTTATTGCTCTGTTCCAGAGCGGCTTGTCCTCACTATTTGAAAGCTCACTGTACATCTCATTGAAGGTTTCGGGGTTATATGACGGATAGGTTGCCAGAGCCAGCACCTCCGCATTATTGACATCAAGCACCACAGCGGCACCTGCACTCGCATCTGCACCCTTTTGAGCACCCTTACCCGCACCAGAAGCAGCAATCTCATTTATTGTTCGCTTTAAGGACTCCTCGGCTGTCATCTGCAAATCAGCGTCAAGCGTCAGCACAACGTAATTCCCCGCAACTGCCTCCTCAGTTCCGACACCAAGCAGTTCACCGCCGTCGGGTACTCCAAGTACCACTGTTCCGTCAGCACCTCTCAAATCGTCCTCACAAATTTTCTCAATACCCTGCTTGCCGACATAGTCGTTCATTGCATAGCCTTTTTTCTTAAGTTCTTCATATTCTTCCTTATATATTTTACCTATTCTGCCGAGTGTATGTGCCGCAAGGCTTGCAAATTCGTACTGTCTGAAATAATCACGTGTTACCTCTATATCGGGAAATTCGCCGCTGCGTTCCTTCACCTTCATTACAACCTCTATATCAACATCGCTTGCAACTGTATAAGGTGTTGAATACGAAAAACCGCTCATTTCAGCATCGTATCTGATTCCGATAACGGCACGAAGTCTGTCCTGCGACAAATTAGTATCAAAATTAAACACTTCATCACGGTAGAAGTTTATAACCTCCTCGGCTGTCATATCGCTTTTAAGTCGTCTTTTACTGTCAAACCACGCTTGTTTTTCCGCATCATCGTCAAAGGTGAACTCGTACGGATACTCTGTAATCGGAAGGCTGTCTGAAAATTCATATCCCGACTCAGCAAGAATATCTGCAAGCTTTACAAGCATTTCGTTAATCTCGCCGTCCTCTGCAGCGGTTTTTATCCATAAAAGCGAGTACCCCTCACGGTTTGTAACCAACGCCTTACCATTTCTGTCCTTAATATCACCTCTCGGTGCCTTTTCCTTTACAACAGAGGTAGAACGCATATTCGACGCTTCAAGATATGCCTCTCCGTTGATCACCTGAAGGTTATAAAGCCTGATTGCAAAGACAATTGCAAGAATAACCGCAAGTATGCGTAAAACTGTAATGCGTTCAATTTTCATACAATCCGCCTCCCTGCAAAAATCCGTTTAGACAGAGGATAAAGTACAAACGCTACCGCCGTGTTAAT
>JAFULX010000066.1 GCA_017483065.1 Clostridia bacterium
CACTCCTGAAAATGTGATATACACGCTGAATGTAAAACCCCGTGTGATTGAGAAGGAACATACAGCCGAAACTGTACCCGAACAGGAAGATACAGCACCAAAGCTGAATGAGGTGGTGATAGACCTTACACCACGGTCCGAGCGTGGGGAAACACCCGTAATAAAGTACGATTTCACCATTACAGACGAACATCTCGGAGAGGGCGGTCAAAAGGCAAAGTACAATGCTAATATAGCCGCTATCCGCACTCTGAAAACCATTGAAAGCGAAAGCCGACTTGCTACTCCCGATGAACAGGCTGTTCTCGCAAAATATGTAGGTTGGGGTGGTATTCCGCAAACCTTTGACAGCAACAATACTCAATGGAAAAGCGAATACAAGGAACTGCGTGAGCTGCTGACCGACGAGGAATATACCGCCGCCAAAGGCTCGGTGCTTAACGCACATTATACCTCGCCTACGGTTATAAATGCGATTTACAAGGGACTTGAAACGCTCGGATTTGAGGGCGGTAATATCTTGGAACCTGCGATGGGCGTTGGTAACTTTTTTGGTGTTATGCCCGAAGATATGCGACAGAACAGCCACTTGCACGGTGTCGAACTTGACAGCATTTCGGGCAGAATTGCACAGCAGTTATATCAGACGGCGGATATTCAGATAAAAGGCTATGAAAAAACAGAGTTTTCTGACAACTTTTTCGATGCTGCCGTTGGTAATGTCCCTTTCGGCTCTTACGGAGTATCCGATAAGCGTTATAACAGGGAGAATTTCTTTATACACGATTATTTTCTTGCAAAAACGCTTGATAAACTCGCTCCTAACGGCATTGCGGCACTTATAACAACAAAGGGTACAATGGATAAGGAAAACCCGAAGGTGCGTGAATACCTCGCTCGTAGAGGCGACCTTATCGGTGCTATCCGTCTGCCGAACAACGCTTTTAAGGCTAATGCAGGAACAGAGGTAACTACTGATATTCTGTTTTTCCAAAAGCGTGAGAAAATGGCGGTAGAAATGCCCGATTGGTGCTATGTCGGTAAAAACGCTGACGGAGTACCCGTAAACAATTACTTTATCGAACATCCTGAAATGGTGCTTGGCACTATGAAACAGGGATTGGAGTTTTCACTGTACGGAAATGCACAGGAAACGGCTTGCGTGGCTATTGAGGGTGCAGACCTTAAAGAACAGCTTGAACAGGCGGTTTCCACTCTCAAGCTGAATAACGCTATCCGCAAGCATAGCGAACAGCGTGATAAAGAGGCTGGTGTTATTCCCGCAACAGCGGACGTGCGTAATTTCACCTTTGCCGAGGTTGACGGAAAGATGTATTTCCGTGAAAACAATATAATGACAGAGGTTACGGAAACAGGAAAAAGGCTTGATAAAATCAAGGCTCTGAACGAACTCCGCAGTACATTCCGTGAAATGCTGACAGCACAAGAGGAAAACTGTTCCGATGAAACGCTCTCGGCTCTGCAAGCAAAGCTGAATACGCAGTATGACCGCTTTGTAAAACAGTACGGATATATCAATGACAATGCTACTCAACAGGTTTTCGGAAAGGACGATGACTACAATTCTCTTTGTGCATTGGAGATAATCGACGAGGAAAACAAGACCGTTGAAAAGTCGGATTTCTTCACAAAGCGAACTGTCAAGTACATAGCGGAGATAACCCGTGTTGATACGCCACAGGAGGCTATGCAGGTATCTATTGATACAAAGGGTACAATGGATATTCCATATATGGCACAGCTTTGTGATTTAGAGCCACAGGAAATCATTGATGTGCTGAAAGCGGATAATCTTATTTATCTTAATCCGCTGAACGCAAACGAGGAAAACGCTCTTGACGGTTGGGAGGAAACATCGGAGTACCTTTCAGGTAATGTCCGTGCAAAGCTGAAAGCTGCCGAGCTTTACGCAAAGGAAACCCCCGAATTTCAGCGTAATGTGGAGGCTCTGACAAGCGTATTACCGCCGAAATTAGAGGCAGGAGATATTTCTGCCCGTATCGGTGTAAGCTGGGTAGATGTCGAGGACTATCAGCAGTTCCTGACGGAATACGCAAAAGCAAGGTTTTTTGAGCCGATACGCCGTACAATTACAGGCGAATACAAGATTGACGGAAAGAATTGGGACAGTAGTGCCGCCGCTACGCAGATTTATGGTACAAGCAGAATGAACGCAAAGACCATATTTGAAAATCTGCTTAATAACCGTGATGTAGTAGTGCGTGATAAAATAACTGACCCTGACGGGCGTGAGCATTACGAAATTAACAAAAAGGAAACAGATTTAGCACAGGATAAGGCAAGGCAGATGAAAGAGGCTTTCAAGCGTTGGCTTTGGGAAGCTCCCGAACGCAGAGAAAAGTATGTTGAGCGATATAATAATCTGTTTAATTGTATTGTCGGAAGAAAGTTTGACGGCTCACATCAGACCTTTCCGGGAATGTCCCCCTCGATTGCATTAAAACCACATCAGCTCGACGCAGTTATGAGGGCGAAATTCGGCGGTAATACGCTGTTGGCTCACTGCGTAGGTGCAGGAAAGTCCTTTGAAATGGTTGCCGCCACAATGGAGAAAAAGCGTTTAGGCTTAATCAATAAGGCTTGCGTGGTAGTCCCGAAACATCTTGTAGGACAGATGGCAAATGAGTGGTTGCGGTTATACCCGCAAGCAAAAATACTTACGGCAACAGAAAAGGATTTCGACAAAAATCACCGACAGAAATTTATCGGTCGGTGCTGCACGGGCGATTATGATGCTGTCATAATGAGTTATGAGCAGTTTGAGAAAATCCCGATGTCAATGGAGTACCGTCAAAACTTTATTCAGCGTGAGATTGATACGCTCCAAAGCGGAATTGACGAATTAAGCGGTGATTATCGTTCTCGGACAAACAACCGCAGTTCAATCAAAGACCTTGAGCGTGAGAAAAAGAGGCTTGAAACAAGGCTTAACAAGCTGATTGAGGGCGGCGGCAAAACAAAGGATACCTCGCTGACCTTTGAACAGCTTGGTTTTGACAGTATCGTTGTTGATGAGGCACATAATTATAAGAACGGTCTTGTTGTGTCGAAAATGAACAGAGTATCGGGTGTGCAGACAACCCCTGCACAAAAGAGCGAGGATATTCTTATGAAAACGCAGTTCTTAAATGAGAATTACGGCGAAAAGAATATCATATTTGCTACGGGTACGCCTGTTTCTAACTCTATGACGGAGCTTTACATTATGCAGAGATACCTCCGTCCCTCTCTTTTGGCTAACGCTGGCTTGCAGACCTTTGATGATTGGGCAAGTAACTTCGGTGAGGTTGTATCAAAGGCAGAATTAAAGCCTGCGGGCAACGGCTACCGCACTAAAAAGCGTTTTGCAAAATTCAACAATGTTCCCGAACTAATGCAGATGTATAAAGAGTTTGCGGATATACGGACAGCGGATATGCTTAATCTCCCTGTGCCTGAAATAGAGGGCGGCAAGCCGCAGACTATTGTGGCAAAGCCTAATGATGTTCAGAAAGCGTATATGCAGGTCTTGGCTGAACGCTCGGAGGCTATCCACAGCGGAGCTGTGGATCCAGCCGTTGACAATATGCTCAAAATAACAAATGAGGCTCGTCTGCTCGGTTTGGACGCACGGTGTATAATGCAAAATGCAGAGAACTACCCTGATAGCAAGGTAAACCTCTGTATCAACAAGATTATGGAGATATATGAGCAGACCGCCGAGCAGAAAGGTGTGCAGGCTATATTCTGTGATATAGCCGTAAACAGCGATGACGGAAGGTTTTCGGTCTATGATTATATTAAGGAAGAACTTATCCGTCGAGGTATCCCCGAAAATGAGATATGCAAAGCTGGCGATGCTGAAACACAGAAACAGCGTAATGAAATGTATGCACAGCTCCGTTCGGGTACAAAGCGTATTGTACTTGCAAGTACAAGCAAGATGGGTACTGGTGCGAACATCCAGACAAAGCTCGCCGCACTCCACAACCTTGATATTCCGTGGAAACCCTCTGACATCGAACAGCGTAATGGTCGTATTATCCGTCAAGGAAATGAGTTTGGACAGGTCGGTGTTTACAATTATGTAACCGAAAACACATTCGACGCATACCTTATGAACATCATTGTTACAAAGCAGAGGTTTATATCGCAGTTGATGAACGGTGATACTACCGCCCGTAGCTGTGAAGATGTGGACGAGGCAGTTCTGAACTACTCCGAAATGCAGGCTCTCGCAAGCGGTGACGAGCGTATCAAGGAGAAAATCGAACTTGACGGTGATGTGGCTCGTCTGCGTTTGCTTGAAAGCGAACACTACAACGCACAATACCGCCTTGACGATACTATCCGTAATGCTGAAAAGTGGATAAGCAATTTTACAGCGAACATTGAGGCTGCCAAAGCCGACATAGCGTATGCCGCCGAGCATAAACCGCTTGAAGATGATTTCAAGATTGAAATTGGCGGCAAGGTTTACACCGAACGCAAGGCGGCTGGCGAGGCATTGCAGAAAGCTGCTATCAAGGTTATGGCAGAGGTCGGCGGCAAAGACCACAACCCTATCGGAACATTCTGCGGCTTTGAGTTTGCAGTTGAGAAAATCCATAATGGCTTTACTGTCGGAGCAGGAATATCTCTCCGACACAAGCTCACATATACCGCCGAAATGGATATTACGGGTGATATAGGCAACATAACCCGTCTTGAAAATCTGTTTAATAAAGGTCTTGATAAAAAGCTCTCTGATTTAGAGGACAGACTATCACGAATGAAAACCGACTTGCAAGAGGCACAGGCTGCCAAAGGCAAACCCTTTGAACACGCTGAAGAACTTGCTACGAAATCCGCAAGGCTTGAACAGCTTAACAGAGAGTTGGAGGTCGGACAGGTTGACGAGGTTATTATGGACGAGAGTGAGGACAAGGACGAAACGAAAGGCTCGGAAAGTCACGATACACAAGATAAGAACACTCCCGACAACAAGCCTACACCGCCAAAGCACAACAGACACTAATCGGATATATGCCCTCGCCACATTGTTTGGCGAGGGCAATTTTTTATAAAGGAGTGTATGCGTATGATTGATAAATCAAACATAACCACCGAAATGATTGAGCAAGCCCGACACGCTGACCTCGCAGAGTATTTCAAAAGAAACGGCTATGAGGTCGAACAGCGACGTAACGAACTGCACATAAAAGGCTACGGCGGTTTATACATAAACACCGATACAAACGAATGGTACTGCTTTTCACAAGCGGACAAAAGGGGCGGCAGAAACGCTGTGAACTGCCTGACGAACATACTTGGTATGGATTTCAAGACAGCCGTTTCCGAATTGGTCGGGTACTCCTATGCCCATCCTGTTTCCTATAACCGCACTACTTACACCGTTCCCGAAAAGAAAGAACTTGCTATTCCCGAACGAGCAGACAATATGCGTAAAGTGTTTGCGTACCTGTGTCAAACTCGGAAGATAGACGGCAGTATCGTGAGTGACCTTGCACATAATGGTCTGCTGTATCAAGACAAGAGAGGTAATGCTGTGTTCCTCCACATTGACGGTAACGGCGAGGTTGTCGGTGCGGAATTACAAGGTACTAACACCTATAAGCGTTTCAAAGGAGTTGCTGAAGGTACAGCAGACAGCGTGTTCTCTGTCAAGGTCGGCACACCGAATAAGGCATACATATTTGAGAGTGCAATAGACTTGTTATCGTTCAGACAGCTTGCAAGTCCGAACAGGCTACAAGACAGTTTGCTTGTTTCTATGGCTGGACTTAAACCTACTGCGATAACCGCACTTGCCGAGCAAGGACTAACGCTCTATGCTTGCGTGGATAACGATATTGCAGGCACAAGGTTTATTGCAGATAACAGCCTTATACCTTGCAACAAGGTCCTGAGCGATAACGGAGTTAAGGACTTCAACGAACTGTTGCAAAAGACAATCTGTACTCGTGAGCTGTTACAACCACAGCCTACGGAACAGCTTACCGCCGAAAATCGCAAGGCAACTACACCGCCGCATAGTCACAAAGGTCGCAGATAATCTAATCGGACTTTCGGATTATTTGAGAGTTTTCTCAAAGTCCGACAGCAAAAATCCGTTTGGAGTTTCGGCTGTGCAAGTAAAGTACCGATGGAATTTTCTATTTGGTACTCTGATAGTCCGTTTGGAGTATCAAAGCGATATTGCGTTTGGACATTGTGGACAAGCGAACGGGGTTTTAGGGGGCGTCCCCTAACTCAATGCCATATTGTAAAGCTCTGCTTAACAATATGGCTATTGAGTATAGCTTTATTGATTGCAGATAAAAATAGCCGAAAAATACGGCTGAAAAAATAGAAACACCAAAGATAAAAACAGCATTGCAACTGCAAAG
>JAFULX010000006.1 GCA_017483065.1 Clostridia bacterium
GCTTATTACAACAAACTGTGCTGTTTTAGGTGTTGCCCTGTTGAATGTACAAAACGGCTACGGCTTTGTGATGTCGGTTATCTACGGTACCTTTGCCGCACTCGGATTTTCGCTGGCGATTGTGCTCTTTTCGGGTATCAGAGAATTTATCAATGAGGGTGAAGTTCCTGAGCCATTCAGAGGTTTTCCGATTGCTCTGATTACCGCAGGACTGATGGCGATTGCTTTTACAGGCTTTTCGGGATTTTCGATATAGAAGGGCGGTGTGAATATGAGTGAGATACTTATACCTGTTGCAATTGTTGGAGGAACAGGACTTTTGTTCGGCTGCCTGCTTGCGTTTGCAGCGATAATTTTCAAGGTAGACAAGGACAGCAGAATAGAAATGATTGAGGATACGCTGCCCGGTGCAAACTGCGGTGCGTGCGGCTTTGCAGGCTGCAGTGCATATGCTGCGGCAATAGTGGAAAACGGTGCGTCTGTTTCCTCCTGCTCGGTCGGTAAGGACGCTGTCGCCAATAGAATTGCTGAGATTATGGGCGTCAAAGCGGAAAAGGTGGAGCCTAAGGTGGCACGGGTTATGTGCGTCGGAAAATGCAGCGTTGCCGATAATAAATATGAGTATTACGGCATTGAGGATTGTGTTGCTGCCGCAAAGCTTGCAGGCGGTGCAAAGACCTGCCCTAACGGCTGTCTCGGACTTGGAAGCTGTGTCAAGGTATGTAAGTTTGACGCTATTTCGGTTGAGGAGAATATAGCTGTTATTGACGAAAATAAATGTACTGCGTGCGGTCAGTGTCTTAAAGCTTGCCCTAAGAGTGTAATTGAATTTGTACCGCTTTCAAATAAGGTGTGGGTACCTTGTAACAACACCGAAAAGGGTGCAGATACAAACAAATACTGTCGTGTCGGCTGCGTTGCGTGCCGTCTTTGTGAGAAAAATTGTCCTGGGGAAGCTGTCACTATTGTCAACAATCACGCAGTGATAGATTACAGCAAATGTATCAGCTGCGGACTTTGTGCTGATAAATGTCCCAAAAAGCTTATTCATAAGGGTAAGTCGGACGGAATTGGGATTAAGTGAAAAAACACCGAAAGGTGTTTTTTGCTTTTAAATGTTACAAATTTGTTAATTTATCAGAAAAAATACGAAAAAAACTATACAAACAAGAAATTTTATGTTACAATATACAATATAATAGTAAAATTGTATCCTGAAAAAGGAGTACGTTTTTGGGAGGAACGGGTTATGATAAGCAAGGCATTTCAAAACATAGTAACACAGATGTCGGAAATTTTTCCGAAAAGATTCGGTATAGCAGACGCTAAAGGCTTGATATTGGCATCAAACGGTCCCGAGCTTGCAACCGATGTTGTTGAGGAGCTTATTTATGCTGTATCGGACGATGATAAGATTTTCATAAAGGACGGATTTACCGTGCGTCCTATTTTGGGTAAGCCGCTGCCCGACTACATTGTATATGTTGAGGGAACTGACGAGGTATCGCAGTATTGCTGTAGCTCGGTTGCTGTTGCGGCAAATAATGTGCGTCATTACTATGACGAAAAATACGATAAGACGGTATTTATGCAGAATATTATTTTTGATAATGTTCTTGCGTTCGACCTTCACCAGAAGGCTCTTGAGCTTCACGTTGATATTGAGCAGCCCAGAGCAGTGTTTTATATCAAGGTTGAGGGCAAGGGTGATATGAGCATCTATGAGGTAATCAGAAATATTTTCCCTGACAAGGACCACGATTTTGTAATCAATATTGACAGCGATAACATCGTTTTGATTAAGGAGCTTAAGGAGGTCATCTCAAGCGACGAGGTCGAGAAGATGGCACAGCAGATTATCGACACCGTTCATACAGAAAGTATGATGCGTATTTTAATCGGTGTCAGCACCGTTGCCGAGAATATCAATAAGCTTAACAATGCCTATAAAGAAGCACAGGTTGCTTTGGAGGTCGGCAAGGTATTTGACGAGGAGAAGTATATTCTCAATTATGAGAGTCTTGGTATCGGCAGACTTATTTATCAGCTGCCTATCCGCCTTTGCGAGCTGTTCCTGCAGGAGGTATTCAAGAAGGGCGATATCACTTTGCTTGACAGCGAAACAATTCTCACTATAAATAAATTCTTTGAAAATGACCTTAACGTGTCCGAAACCTCAAGACAGCTGTTCGTACACAGAAATACGCTTGTTTACAGACTTGAGAAGATTTATAAGCTTACAGGTCTTGACCTTAGAAAATTTGATCAGGCGATAGTATTTAAGGTTGCAATGATGGTGCATAAATATCTCATATCAAACCCGATGAAAATCTGATAGACCGCCCTCGGGCAAACGGAAAGGATTTATCAAATGATTGAATTTATAAATGTTTCAAAGGAATACGAGAACGGCGTAGAAGCACTCCATAACGTAAACCTTAAAATTGAAAACGGCGAATTTGTATTCTTAATCGGTTCCTCAGGTGCAGGTAAAACCACCATTACAAAAATTATTATGCGTGAGGAAAATGCCACAGAGGGACAGGTTTTGTTAGACGGTAAGGATATAACCGTGCTGACCGATAAGGAAATTCCGTATCTTCGCAGAAAGATGGGAGTTGTGTTTCAGGATTTCCGACTTTTAGAGGACAGAACGGTATATGAAAATGTAGAGTTTGCAATGCAGATTGTCGGTGCGTCACGCCGAGAGATAAGACGCAGAGTACCTACTGTGCTTAATATGGTAGGTCTTAACTATAAGGCGAAGATGTTCCCACGTCAGCTTTCGGGCGGTGAACAGCAGAGAGTTGCACTTGCAAGAGCACTTGTCAACAATCCGTCGCTTTTGATTGCGGACGAGCCTACGGGTAATCTTAATCCTGAGACCGCAATGGAAATAATGGAAATATTTGAAAGCATCAACGCAATGGGTACAACCATTATAATGGCTACCCACGCACACGATATAGTTGACGCAATGCACAAGCGTGTAATTGCCGTAGAAGACGGACGTATAGTCCGAGATGAGGTTGGGGGGGAATACCGAGAATATGTCACGGATTAAGTATTTTTTAGGTCAGGCAAAAAAGAATATTATCCGCAACGGTCTTATGAGTGTAGCATCGTTGGTTACAATCGTTTCCTGCCTTGTTATTCTTGGACTGTTTATGATTATTTCGCTCAATGTTGAGGTTGTGACCGAGCAGATTAAGGACCAGTGCGAAATACAGATTTTCCTCGATATGGATACCTCCGAAGAACGTGTAGAGGCTATCCGTTCGGAGATTACGGCAATCGGTAATGTAAAATCAGCCGAGCTTTACACCAAGGAGCAGATGCTCGAGGAGGTAAAGGTTACAATGTTTGAGGGCAGGGAGGAGCTTATAGAAAGCTTCAACGATGAGGACAACCCGTTCTCCGACTCGTACAAAATCGTACTCAACGATATATCTCTTGCAAGTCAGACAGCCTCGGAGCTTGAAGCGATTGAAAATGTAGAAAGCGTTACAAATAAGCAGGACGTTGTAAATATGGTACTTACCATATCCAAAAATCTCCGTTGGGTTACGATTGTAATTATGCTGCTTTTGCTCCTTGTTGCAATTGTAATTATTTCAAATACGGTAAGACTTACAGTATTTAACCGCCGCAAGGAAATAGGTATAATGAAATATATCGGTGCAACGGACAGGTTTATCCGTGTTCCGTTTATTTTCGAGGGTGTTATCGTAGGCTTTTCGGGTGCGGTGCTTTCGTTTGTTATTATGTGTGCAAGCTACTCGTTGTTATTGAAATACCTCGAGAACAGCGGCTTTGAGCTGTTCACGCTCGTTGACCTTGCTCCTGTTGCAATATGGCTTGGAGTAATATTTGTGTTAGTAGGAAGCTTTATCGGAATGCTCGGAAGTATGGTATCTATGAAAAAATACCTGAAGGTCTGATTTAAACCGAAGGGAGATTGACAATGCAAAACAGTATAATAAAGCGTGTTGCATCGGCTGTTTTGGCTTCAATGTTGCTCTTTTCACAGGTCGCCTATGCTGCAAAAAGTGTAAGTGAGCTGAAAGAGGAGCTTGCAGAGAACAAAAAACAATCGGAGAAAATCAAAGAGGAAATCAAGGGCAAACAGGCAGATAAGGACGCTGCAACTGCCCGTATGAATGAGCTTGATGCTGAAATTTCGGGGATTCAGACCGATATTGACAGTGTTCAGGCTGTGATAGACGAAAAGCAGAGTGAGATTGATACAGCAAACTCTAAAATAGAGGGGTTAAATAC
>JAFULX010000067.1 GCA_017483065.1 Clostridia bacterium
AGTACACACGCTATTGCAAGCATAATTATTATCTTAACGGCAGGTAACCAGCCGTCCTGAAAAAGTGCCGCCGCACCTGTACTGTTCAAAAATCCTATTAAACTTTCTAACACTTTATTTCACCACTTTCTGTTTGTCCCTAAAGCGGTTTAGCCGATAGATACAATAGCGTCGCCTGTATTTACACTTGCACCTGCAGCTGCATTAACAGCTACAACCTTACCATCTACATTAGAGAAGATTTCGTTCTCCATCTTCATAGCCTCCAAAATTGCCACGAGGTCGCCGCTTTTTACGGTATCGCCTACGTTTACCTTAACGGAAACGATTGTTCCGGGCATAGGAGCGTCAATAGTTGATGCACCTGCGGGTGCAGCTGCGGGAGCAGCCTTGGGTGCTGCTGCGGATGTAGGAGCGGCAGCAGGTGCAGGAGCAGCAGTGGGTGCAGGGGCAGCTGCGGGTGCTGTATATACGGGTGCAGCTGTCTGTACGCCGCCAACCTCTTCTACATCAACCTCATATGTAGTACCGTTTACTGTAATATTAAACTTTCTCATATCAATTTTCCTTTCCGATATCAAAATCTGCTGTTTATAGTTTCGTTCACGCCTGCTCTGTTCCAAAGCGGTGCGTTATTTCCGATTCGTCTGTATGACTTAATCTGAAGATTATAGGTAGATGTGTTAAGACTTGCCGCAACCGCAGCTGTTAAAACTGCGATAAGCTCGCCCTCATCAACCGTATTTGCCGTTTCCTGCTTGGGTGCAGGTGCAGGGGTTGGGGCTGGTGCAGCAGGAGCTGCCGTCTTAGCAGACCCTTTATAAAAAATCTTCTTCATAGCCATCATAACGAGCATCAGTATAACAAGTACGGCAAAAACTATTGCAAGTCCTACTCCTGTTACACTAAGTCCCTGAGCTAATGCTTCCTGAACAGTCATTTATAAGCCCTCCTTATACGGGGATATTGCCGTGCTTCTTTGAAGGACGTGTTTCACGCTTTGATGCAAGCATCTCAAGAGCGGCAATAATTCTCGGTCTGGTGGAATCGGGTTCAATAACATCGTCTACAAAACCAAGCTTTGCAGCCTCAAAGGGGTTAGCGAACTTGTTTCTGTACTCTTCAATCTTTTCTGCACGGGTTGCAATCGGGTCGGCACTTTCTGCAATATCCTTCTTGAAGATGATATTTGCAGCACCCTCGGGTCCCATAACTGCAATCTCGGCTGTCGGCCAAGCAAATACTGCGTCTGCACCGAGATGCTTTGAGCTCATTGCTATGTAAGCACCTCCGTAAGCCTTTCTTACGATTACGTTAATCTTGGGTACTGTTGCCTCGGAATATGCGTAAAGAAGCTTTGCGCCGTGACGGATAATGCCGCCGTGCTCCTCGTGTACACCAGGCAGATATCCCGGAACGTCGGTCAGAGTTACGATAGGAATATTAAAGCTGTCACAGAAACGTACAAATCTTGCTGCCTTATCGGAGGAGTTGATATCGAGCGAGCCTGCCATAACCTTAGGCTGGTTTGCAACGATACCTACCGTAGCACCGTTCATCTTTGCAAGACCGATTACGATATTAGTTGCGAAATCCTTTTGAATTTCCATAAATGAGCCTGTGTCAACAATCTCTGCAATAACCTCTTTCATATCATAAGCCTTGTTCGGCTCGTCGGGTACGATTGAGGTAAGCTTCTCGGAAAGTCTGTTAATCTCGTCTGTCGGCATATCCAGCGGAGCGCCGTCGAGGTTATTTGACGGAAGATATGCGATAAGCTTTTTAATCTGAGCAATGCAGTCCTCCTCGTCCTTTGCGGTAAAGTGAGCAACACCGCTCTTTGCAGCGTGAGCAGCCGCACCGCCAAGTTCCTCGCTTGTGACCTCCTCGCCCGTTACCGACTTAACAACAGCAGGACCTGTTATAAACATCTGGCTTGTCTTTTCAACCATAAATACAAAGTCTGTGATAGCAGGTGAGTAAACCGCACCGCCTGCACACGGTCCCATAATAACCGAAATCTGCGGAATAACGCCTGATGCAAGAGTATTTCTCTTGAAAATCTCGCCGAAGCCCGAAAGAGCTGCGATACCCTCCTGAATTCTTGCACCGCCAGAATCGTTCATACCGATAATGGGAGCACCCATCTGAACTGCCATATCCATTACCTTACAGATTTTCTTTGCGTGCATTTCACCAAGTGAGCCGCCGATAACGGTGAAATCCTGTGCATATACGAACACAAGTCTGCCGTCTACCGTACCGTAGCCTGTAACAACTCCCTCGCCCGGTGCCTTTATGTCCGCCATATTAAACTCGTGCGAGCGATGCTCCACGAAAGCGTCCACCTCAACGAAGCTGCCTGCGTCCAGAAGCATAGCAATCCTCTCTCTGGCGGTTTTCTTTCCGGCTTCATGCTGCTTTTTGATTTTTGCTTCACCGCCGCCTGCTTCAACAGCCGCTCTGCGTTGCTGCAAATCATTCAATTTGTCAACTGTTCCCATACTGTAACCTCCGTTTGTAATTTATAAAACCTTCATTATAAAAGGTATTGTTTATATGAAAAATCAGTCTTTTGCAAAAAGGTGCAAAAAAACTTTTTCCTCATTATACATTATATCTCAATCAATATATTTTTGCAAGTCATTTTGACATTTTTTACAAAACAAAAACCCAAAAATTTATTTTGGGTTTTTGTATAGCTTTAACAAAAGCACTTATTCAACTGTAAAATTTTCGCCGTCAAAATCTACCGTTATGCTGTCACCTGATTTTACAGCACCGTCAATGATTTTTTCCGACAGCATATCCTCAAGCTTAGACTGAATTGCACGTCTTAAGGGTCTTGCACCGTAGGTCGGGTCATAGCCCGCCTTTACAATCGCATCAACCGCAGCGTCAGTAAATTCTGCCTTGATTTCGTTAGCCACAAGACGTTTGCCGAGTTCTTTGAGCATAAGCCTTGCAATCGCACGCACGTTTGCCTCGTCCAGCCGCTCAAAGACGATAATTTCATCAATTCTGTTGAGAAATTCCGGACGGAATGCTTTTTTCAACTCCTCGGTCACACGCTCCTTGATAACGCTGTTTTCCGCACCATTATCCTCGCCACTTGCAAAGCCAAGCTTTGAGCCTGTATTCAAAATCTGCTTTGCACCGAGGTTTGAGGTCATAATGATTACGGTGTTTCTGAAATCAACCTTACGTCCCTGTGCGTCGGTAAGAATACCGTCCTCGAGAATTTGCAGAAGTATGTTAAACACATCGGGGTGTGCCTTTTCGATTTCGTCAAACAGCAGCACCGAATACGGCTTTTTACGAATTTTTTCGGTAAGCTGACCGCCCTCGTCAAAGCCGACATATCCCGGAGGCGAGCCGATAAACTTAGACACCGAATGTTTTTCCATATACTCGGACATATCCACCCTAATTATGGCATTTTCACTGCCGAACATACTCTCCGCAAGCGCCTTTGAAAGCTCGGTTTTGCCGACACCCGTCGGACCTAAGAAGATGAACGAGCCAATTGGTCTTTTCGGGTCTTTAAGCCCTGCTCTGCCTCGTCTGATTGCTCTTGCAACAGCAGATACAGCCTCATTCTGCCCGATTACCCTTGAATGAAGTACATTTTCGAGATTTTTAAGCCTCTCCGACTCCTCCTCCGCAAGCTTTTTGACAGGAATATTTGTCCATTCCGAAACGATATCAGCAATATCCTCCTCGCCGATAACCTGTTCATTCGTACCTGTACTTTCCTTCCATTTCGACTTGCCCGAATCAATCTGCTCCTTAATCGTCTTTTCACGGTCACGAAGCTCCGCCGCCTTTTCAAAGTCCTGCGCCACAATCGCCGCCTGCTTATCGGTCGCAAGCTGCTCCATTTCCTTTTCAAGCTCCTTGATGTTATCGGGCGCGGTCAGCAGGGACAGCCTTTTTTTCGATGCCGCCTCGTCAACAAGGTCAATTGCCTTGTCAGGCAAAAATCTGTCCGTGATATACCTCTGCGACAGCTTCGCCGCAGCAGTAAGCGCCTCATCTGTAATTTTTACGCCGTGGTGTGCCTCATACTTGTCACGGATACCGTGCAGAATCCTGATAGTTTCATCAACCGTCGGTTCGCCTATCATAACAGGCTGAAAACGGCGTTCCAACGCAGCATCCTTTTCAATATATCTGCGGTACTCGTTCACGGTCGTTGCACCAATAAGCTGAATTTCACCTCTCGCCAGCGACGGCTTCAGAATATTGGACGCATCAATCGCACCCTCGGCAGAGCCTGCACCGACTATGGTGTGAATTTCATCGATAAACAGTATCACGTTACCTGCCGAGATTACCTCCTCAACCGCCTTTTTGAGCCTTTCCTCGAACTCACCACGGTATTTTGCACCCGCCACCATTGACGACAAATCTACCGACACAACACGCTTATCCTTCAGAATTTCAGGCACATCGCCGTCCGCAATCTTCTGTGCCAGACCCTCGGCAACAGCAGTTTTGCCGACACCAGGCTCACCGATAAGGCAAGGGTTGTTTTTACTTCTTCTCGACAAAATCTGCAAAACTCTTGCAATCTCGGAATCTCTGCCGATTACGGGGTCGAATTTACCCTCCGCCGCCTGCTTTGTAAGGTCTGCACCGAACTGGTCAAGAGTGGGAGTTTTTACACCCGATTTGGCAGGCTTTCTGCTTGTTGTGCTTGCAACTGCGGCATCACCGCTCATATCGGCAAGCATATCACGATAAAATTCACCCATACGCACACCCATAACCGCCAATACCTGTGCCGCAACACCGTCACCGTCGTGTACTATTGCGGCGAGGATATGCTCGGTGCCAATGTAGTTAAGTCCGAGCTTTCGTGCCTCCATAGCGGCAATTTCAAGTATTCGTTTTGAACGCGGTGTAAGTGCAAGCTCAGTTTCCATACCGACACCAACGCCTGTACCAAGCATTTCCTCCACCTTGCGTTTAAGTGCATCATAGGTAATGCCTCTGTCAAGCAGCGCCTTTGCACCCACACCCTCGCCAAGCTTTAATATGCCGAGTAAAAGATGCTCGCTGCCTATATATCCGTGTCCCATTTCGCAGGCAATATCGTGTGCATTGTTAAGCGACTGCCTTGCTTTTTCTGTAAAATTTGAAAATGTCATATCTTTTCACTCCTTACATTGAACTCCTTATAATTTCCGCTCTTTTTAAGTCACGTTTTGTACCGTCAAGCTCACCGACACCTGCAATTTTGGTGATATGTGCAGGTTCGGTCAGTACCATAAGCTCAAGCGGACTTTGCTTGATTTTTTCATCTATTATACCCATTGCGACTCCGAGTATATAATCGGACAACAGGCTTTTTGCCTCACGTGAGGTCAGACTGCGTGCATATTTGAGCGTGCCAAGACTTCTCCACAGGCGGTCGGCAACCTCGGTTTTATCCGCAATCAACCCTCTTGCCTCAGTTTCACGTTCCTTAATCTGGCGTGCAATACTATCAAGCTTTTCGACTATTTCCTCCTCGGAAATGCCGAGCGTTATACGGTTTGAAAGCTGATAGAGCGAGCCGTATGCCTTTGAGCCTTCTCCGTAAAGACCTCTAACCTCAAGTCCGAGCTTTGCCGCAGAGGTTATAATTCTGTCAATATTGCCCGTCATCGTAAGGGCGGGAAGGTGCATC
>JAFULX010000068.1 GCA_017483065.1 Clostridia bacterium
AAGCTCGTAAAGTTACTTAATGACAACTATATAAGTCACAAAACAGATTATCCTTATATAAATCACACCAAAGCAAAACACGGCAATCTGCCGTTGTGGGTGCTGATAAGTGCGTTGACATTCGGAAATATCTCCAAGATGTATTTGCTTTTCCCTCAAAGTCTGCGTATAAGCATAAGCAAGAATTACAAATTCCTTAATGAAAAACAGCTTGGTCAGATTACAACCGTGCTGACAAAATTCCGAAATGCCTGTGCACACGGCGAACGCTTGTTTACATATAGGACAGCGGACAGCATTCCCGACTTGCTTATTCATAAAAAGCTCTCTATCCCGCAGAAAGGAACACAGTATAAATACGGAAAGAATGACCTGTTTGCCGTTGTTATTGCTTTACGGTATTTACTGCCATCAAAACTGTTTACGGAATACAAGCGAGCTTTGAGTAAGCTGATAAACGACTATCTGAAACACTCCAGTATTTCTTCTATCGATATTCTGAATGAAATGGGATTTCCGACAAACTGGAGCGATATTACAAAGTATAAAAAGCTTTCATAAATACCAAACCAAAAGCCGATTTCTGTATGAAGTCGGCTTTTATCTGTTCGTTGCATGAATGAATTTAATGTACCTTATGCACATACCCGTACTTTTCCAAAGCAGACAGGTTTTCTGCGGCTACGCTCATATCTTCGTAAGTGTACTCTCCGAAATCCTCTGCCGAAAACTCTGTTTCGGGAGTGAAATAGGTGAGCAAAATCGCAAGCAAACCGATGTGACTTAACGAGAGCCGATTATCAGGAACAGTATCGGATAAATGCACATTCTCCGATAAAGCATAGAAAACAGGCTTTTTCTTGTAAATATAATTGAGATTATCAATCTGATTAGCCATAGTAAAACTCCTTTCAGTTATTCAAAGCGTTGTTTAATTCATTGAAAAAGGCTCTGTTTTTTATAGATAACCCTTTTTCCGTAAACTCTCTTTCTAATTCAAAGCGTATTTCAAGCTGTTCGACGGTGAAATCTGCTCTGAAATCACGCCAAGTACGATTATCCCAATCCTTTAGCTTTGCCCAAAGGTCTGGAAAATGCCTGTATAACTGCCGCAGTTCATCTAACGATTGCAGAGGACAGCACCAACACGATACACGGTGAAAATGCTCATAAAGACCGCCCCAATCGTAGCCTTTGTCATAGCAATAATTCAGGCAATCTTTTTCCGTCATACCCCAATCAATCAGAGGGTGTATATGGTTTTCAGCCTTATTCTGCTTGCGGTCAAGCCGAAAACGCTCGTCTGCGGCTATACCGACATACTCGACCACATTGTATTGCTTTCGCAGTGGTCTTAAGAAATGCCTTCGTGGTGCGTCCTTCAGGCGAGAGGTACACCAACGCATTTTAGGACCTGCCCAACTGAAACCGTTTGTACCGTTGCCGCCTTGCTTTACAGAAAGCGAATTTTCCTTGCGTTTGACAGGACATTCAAACATAAGATACTCATAACTCAAATCGGATTTTATGCGTGTTATGGGAATGCCTGTTTCTTTTTCAACCCTGTCGATATGCTCATACATCTGCGGAAACTCAATGCCCGTGTCGCAGAAAAGCACACAATCAATCGGGATATTCCGTTCTATCATTCCAAGCAGCATTGCTGTACTGTCCTTGCCGCCCGAAAAGGAAACGATGTTATATGTAGGCTTGTTCGTATCTCCACCTCCATTCTTGCCCTAAAATACAAAAAGCCGACTGCTGTTGCAATCGGCTTAAAATGTATATATTCAAGTGTAATTATGCGAACACGGGTGTTTTCGCATATCCCGTCGCTCATCGGGTACAGAATAATCCTTGTTGTTCTCACGGATATTGTATCTGATACTGCACACAGCAGCCTCTACATCTTCATAGTTTTTACCCGTATTCTCCATATCCTCGGCAACAGCGGCGAGCAGTTCTGTTATTGTTACCATTCGCATAACTCCATAGCACTCTCCGCTATTACTGCATTACGGCAAAGGAAATAAAGGTCATCGCAAAGTATTCCTTTCGTATGGAGTTCCGAAAGCTGTTCAATGGAAAATGCGAAATTCTGCAATCCCTCACGTCTGTCAGATACAGACACCTTTCCGAGTATAAAATCCGTAGAAACCCCAAAGTGCTTTGCAATATTATACAGCGTGATTATATCAGGTATAGCCTCCTCACGCTCTATTTTTGCGATTTCTTCGGCTGGAACACCTGTGCTGTCTGCAAGTTCTTCCAACGAAATATCACCGTACATACGCAAATCTTTGAGTATTTCCGCAAACTTGTGGAGCAAGTCAAACGGCAGCTTGTTTTCTGCCGTTACATCTTCGGCGGTATTTCGGTTTGCCTTATCATTTTTGTCGTTATAAAGCTCAACAGGCTTTACATCAAGTGCGTCCGCAAGTTTGTTCAGAGTAGCGTATTTCGGTCTAATCTGATTACCTTCGTACTTTTCGATAAGTTTGTTATCCACACCCGAACGAGCAGAAAGTTCCTCAACGGTAAGGTTTTTCGTATTCCTTGCGGCTCTGATTTTTTCACCAATAGTCATAAATTTTCCGTCCTTTCTGAAAAAGAAAAAGTGTTATAAGCCGATAACCTTCGGCTAACAGGCATATTTAACAGCAATATCTCCTCCTTTCTGTCGGTATCACAATCACATTACCCCACAACGCATATCGTTGTAAGCCATATTCGCATAGTAATTGCACATAGTTGACTTGGAATTGTAAAGGGCAGTTATGAGATATGACCGCATATTCCCGATACGGCTTGAATTGTGTTTCAAAGCATACAAAACATAATCGATTTCTTCCTCGGTGAGTTTCAGGAAACGGCTTTTAACAACCTCTTGTGATACAAATTCGCCGTTTACACGAATAGTCGGAGAGCTTGAACATACAACATCCGTCATAATCGAAACAAGCTCATTGACATCATCACGCTTTTCCGCATACGGAGCGAATGCCTCGAAGTAGTTGATATTCTCGCAGATAACACTCCTGTAAAACTCCCGTCCCTTGATGGAAATAACAGAAAAATCGTTTTGTGTTTGCGTATCATTCCGTTCATTCCTATCACATTCGCCGCACTCCTGCGGCGGATTGAATGAATGATTTGATTTTTTTATATTTAATATATTATTATTTAATTTTATAATTGTGTCCGTAGCGGGATTATCCGTTGACGGATTTTCCGCTAACGGTTTATCCGTTGACGGAGATAAATAAAAATTCGCCTTACGGCAGTTTTTCGGCATAGAAAGGCTCTGTTTCTTGCTCTCATCGGCGGTGGTATCATTTGTGTCTGCTGATACGAAATCAGGATTATCGGAGGGGTTTTCATACACAAGATACTCGTTCTGTGCCATTCTCCCACGCTCATCACGGAGCTGTGAGCGTGTGACATAGCCGTATTTCTCTAATTCCTTGATAGCTGTCTTAACGCTGTCCACACCGTCCGTGGCGATAACAGCCAAGCCTGTGATTGTGTAATCCCACTCAGGCGGCAAGCTCAAAATCACAGACAGCAGGCCCTTTGATTTATAGGAGAGCCGTCTGTCTTTCAAATGTGTATTTGACATAACCGTGTAATTAGCGGTTTTTTCTACTCTGAATACAGTTGACATATTTTTATCCTCTTTTCCTCTTTTAGCGTAGCTAACGCTAATACAAACAAAAAAGCCGACTACTCTCGTAATCGGCTTGTGTGTACTATTCAATTTTAATGATTATCTCTGCAGCTTGTCTGCAAGACCGCAGATTGTGTCATAATCGCTCTCATTTGCGATTTCAAGCAACTGCGTGATATATCGTGAGAGAACAGCAGCCTCGCTTTTTGAGAGCAGACAAGGCTCATAGCTGTCTGCTACAACCTCAACATCTTCGCTGTCGGTATCTTCTGCTGTATCCTCAATTTCTTCAGGAATATCCTCGACCTCTGAAATAGGCGGCGGTGATATTTTTTCCTTTTTCGGATTTGAAGGGGATTTCCTCTGTATCTCCTTAACCTCTTTATGAGATATATCGGGTTTATTTTCGATAATATCCTTCTGCTGTTCGGGAGCGAGCTTTGCAACCTCGTTGGCTGTTGAGATAGACATATTACCCGATTTGACCGCCTGTTCGACATCGGGAATAGCATTGTGTTTGATATTGCCTATCTTTGCGACCTGTGCGGGAGATACATTAAGCACTTTTGCGATATTATCCCTCATTTTGCCCTTGACAGGCTTTCCCGCCTCGTCAAGAGCCTTGAAAATACGCTCCAGTTCTTCATATTCACGCATTGTATCTGCACTTGTATATGTACGCTGTGTAGCGTTAAGCATAATCAAATCCAACTGGGTTTCCTCGTGAGATTTGGCACTCTTGACATAACAAGGAACTGTGGTAGTCTTTCGCCGTCCCTCGTCAATAAGCAGCTTGATAGCAGATAACCGCCTATGACCGCTGATAAGCTGATACTTTCCGTTATCCGCAGGAGCCACTATAAGAACGCTCATAAGTCCCTGTCGCTCTATATCCTCTGCGAGTTCCTCAATCTCCGTCATTTCATAAAAATTGTCCTCGTTCGGCTGAATATCCTCAACCTCAATCATTTTGAGATTATCTATAAAGCTGTCAGAGGCGGCTGTTTTCAAATCTTCGGCTATTGCATTCGTGATTTTCAGTTTAGCCATTCAATCACACCCTTTCCTTAATCTCTGCGGCTAATGCCTTGTAACTTTTCGCCGCATTTGTCCAACCCATATATTCGCTTGCTGTCATACCGCCGCTGATAGAGTTTTTTATAACTTTGCTAAAAGGAATTTTGCTTTGCAAGGTCTTGTTTCCAAGCGTTTCATTGAGTAAATCAAGGAGCTGTCCGTCCAATGAATTTTTCTTGTCGAATTTATTGATGAAACAACCTCCGAATTTAGCACCGCATTTCTTAACAATACCTGTTACTGTTGGAATACCCTGTATTGCGAATGTTCCGAGTTCTATCGGAATGAATACCGCATCACACGCTCCGATGAGCTGTTCCGTTACCTTTGTAAGAGCAGGGGGCAGGTCAAGCAAAACATAATCGTATTCAGAGCCGAAAGAAATAATCTTTTCAGCAATCGCCGCCTGTTCCTTGTCTGTCAGGCTGTCGAATTTCGGGGTAATTCCGTTTAATTTCGGAGTTGCTGTAATTATGTCGATATTTTCATAACGAGTGCTACAAAGAGCATTTTCAGGCGAAATATCCGCATTTACGAGAGCCTTATCCAAACCCTCTTTCTGATTATCGGTGAAGAAACGGGAGCAGTTAGCCTGTCCGTCAATATCGATAACCAAAACTCTTGTTTCAGTTGCGAGTTCAAATGCTATGTTGATTACAGATGTGGTCTTACCGACACCGCCTTTGTTGTTGTAGAAAGCTATTGATTTCATAAATATACCTCTTTTCACATTATAAACCTCTTTTTTGCTTGTATTTGTACGGCGAGGGTGAGGAAAGAGGAAACCCCACCCCAAAGGAGCTACCTTTGCCGCACTTGTTAAATCCTTTGGAGGAGTTTAACCTTAATTCTTCCCATAATCTTTTATGTGCTACACCATATAAATCTCCTTTCAAAACAGATGTGTTTTGCTTGCAAATTCATTGTAACACATTAAAGCGATAAAGTCTATATAATTGTAAAAATAAACAAAGATTTCAAGCGAATTTCGTATGACTACACAAAACTAAAAACCACATTTTGTATAATAAAGCAGGAAATACCACTTAAAAAGTAGCACAAAATTAGTCCCCCATTCTCTGAACGGGGGACTGATATGTAAGATGTATCATATAAATCTTGGTCTTTATTTGGTCTTTATTATGAATAAAAACCACCTAATCTGAACAGAATTAAACAAAAGTGAATTGTAAACAAATCGCATCACAATGCGGTTTAACGCACCTCACCAAATCAGAACAAAAGCACGAAACTCATTTCGATTCCCGTACGGGTCACCATCAACACTACTCTCAAATGGCTTTGTAAAGCCGTTTGGGAGTTTTTCTTTTTGTGCGAAAACAGCCTATGGGTCTTATTTGGGTCTTGTTTTCTCTCACGCCCCTCTTTTGCTGAAATCGAGTGCCTCTGCAACAGCGTTGCAAGCCTTAATCTGATTCTCTCTGAACATATGTCCGTAGATATTCAGACTTGTGCTTACCTGCGAATGTCCGAGTATGCCCGAAACTGTTGTAGGGTCAATTCCTGCCCCTATCAATAAACTTGCGTGGAGATGTCGGAATTGATGAATCCCATAAAACGGAAAATCGTGTTCCTCACAAAACTCTTTCAGCCAGCCGTAGGGCGTTTGCGGATTCATAGGCATACCGTTCCATTTCGTGAACAAGCGGTCGTTCTCTATCCACTTACTGCCGAGCCTATCCTTTTCTTTTTCCTGTTCTGCTCTGAACTGTTCAAGAATTTCAAGCACTTCAGGCGGTAGCTTTATGAAACGTACCGATGTTTCGGTTTTTGTCGTGTCGGTATATATGCCCTTCGCCTTTGTATAGTTGGATGTGCGCTGAATGTGTACTATTCCCGTTTCAAAGTCAATGTCTTTCCATTCAAGCCCCAGCATTTCGCCTCTGCGCATACCGCTGTAAATATCCAGCGTGAAGAATGTACGCCATTTTAAGGGAGCTTTCTCCAGCAGCTTCAGAAACTTCTCTGTTTCCTTAATGGAGAGGATTTTACGTTCTTTCTTGCTGCCCTTTGGAATCGTCACTCTGCGGCAGGGGTTATCTGTCAGCATATCCATCTTGATTGCGTAATCAATCACAGTTGAAATGAATGAAAGATAATGCACCATTGTCTTGTGGGAAAGTGGTTGCTTTGTAATCTCGTTTGTGCCGTCCTGTGCAAGAGAGTTTATGAATTTCTGGATAACACGAGTAGTTATCTTGTCCAGCCTGATATGCCCTATGGCAGCATAAACCCGTTTAGTGAGCTGTCTTTGTCTTGTGTATGTTGTGCTTTTTAGATTGAGCTTTG
>JAFULX010000069.1 GCA_017483065.1 Clostridia bacterium
ATGGAGTCCTGTTGCATCTATCGCAGGCACGCTTCTCATTCTCACGATAACCGCACCCTTTTTCGCATCTCTTACAAGCTCGGTAATTTTATCGGCAGCACCGAAGAACACGGGACCTGTTATCTCGTAAACATACGTATTTGCAGGTATCTTCTTGAAGCGGATATCTCTCGCCTCTTCCTCGCTTATCCAGCCGTACACATTGGTAGTATCCGCCATACGCTTCATAAACATCACCGCAGCAAGCACCAGACCAACGCATATTGCAACTACCAAATCGAATACCACCGTCAGAACGAAGGTTGTAACAAGCACCAGAATATCGCTTTTCGGCATTGTTTTAACTATTGCAGTAAATTCACGCCATTCGCTCATATTATACGCTACAACAAACAGTATTGCAGCAATAACAGGCATCGGAATAATTGACGCATAGGGCATCAGCGACACAAGTACCACCAAAAGCACAACTGCGTGTACCATACCTGCAATCGGTGTTCTGCCGCCGTTTTTGATATTAGCCGCTGTTCGGGCGATTGCACCCGTCGCAGGAATACCGCCGAACAGTGCCGAGCAGACGTTTCCTGCACCCTGTGCCACAAGCTCCATATTAGAATTGTGCTTACTGCCTATCATTCCGTCAGCAACTACGCACGAAAGCAGCGATTCAACTGCCGCAAGAATTGCAATTGTAAACGCATCGGGTAGTACCGCCGTTACGGTTGCAAGCGAAAAATCAGGCATTGAAAGCTTCGGCAATGCGGACGAAATCTGATACAAATCACCGATTGTCAGTACATCAAGCTTTCCGAACTTAACCACCGCAGAGCATACCACAATCGCAATGATTGAGGGCGGTACTTTTTTGAGGAATTTTGGTGTTATAATCAGAATGGCAAGTGCAAGAAGTCCGATAAGCATAGTCTGAACATTGAGCGTTCCTATACATTTTACAACCTCTGCCGCTTTTTCCATAGTTTCAACTGGCGAATGCTCAAACTGCAAGCCTAAAAAGTCCTTTATCTGTCCGATTGCAATTGTTACCGCAATACCCGACGTAAAGCCTACCGTTATTGTACGTGGAATAAACTTGATAAGATTTCCAAATCCAAGTACACCCATCAGAATGAGCATCAAGCCTGCCAGCACGGTTGCAACAACAAGTCCGTCAAAGCCGTTTACCGCAATTATACCTGCCACAATTGACGCAAATGCCGCCGTCGGACCTGCAATCTGGACACGGCTGCCGCCGAGCAGCGAAATAACAAAGCCTGCCACAATCGCCGTATAAAGTCCCTGCTCAGGACCAACACCCGATGCAAGTGCAAGTGCAATTGACAGCGGAAGTGCAATTATCGCAACAATTATACCCGATACAATATCCTTTACGCACTGTTCCTTAGAATATGATTTCATACTGGAAATAAGCTTAGGCTTTAGTTCTGTAATTTTCATATGTACACTCCCCTGTTTACAAAAGCACTTCTTTGTTCGTGCCGTAGAATATGTCGTTTTTGTTGCTTATCAGCTCGCAGAATTTATCAAATCTGTCCCACAGCTCGGGTTTAAAATCAAATTCATAGGCGTGTCCCCAGATGTAGAAAATCTGCGGTTTGTCGGCTTCCATCTCAAGGAACTTTACCGCAAGCTCGTCCATCTTGTCAAATTCCCAGAATAGATGCAAGGTCGGATTAAATCTGTAAAGATTAGCCTGCAAGTCAAAGCCGTAATTTGACGTTATTGTTCTGGAATACTTCACGCCTGTATTTTCCTTTATAATTTTCGCAACACGGTCATCATTGTTTACTCCGCCGCAAGGGTATGCCATACCGACAACATCATAGTCTGCAAGCTTGGAAAGATTAAGTCTGTCCTGCTCAACCTGCCTGATGATTTCCTTATCGTCCTCAATTTCAGGCAGACGAGGGTGCGTAAGCGTATGTACCGCCACCTCGTGACCTTGGTATATATGCTTTACATCTTCAGGCTTCACCTTCATATGACGTGCCTTGGTATTCTCATCAAGCCTAACCTCGCCGTCAAGTCCGAGAAGCTCGGAATTCAGATTAAATGTAGCTTTCAGATTATATTTATTGAATATTTCAATCAGTCTTATATCCTGTGTTACACCGTCGTCAAAGCTGAATGTAATTGCCTTGTTTTTTCCGTTAAACATAACAAATCCCCCTTTTATTTTTCGACTTATTTTACCACCAATTACGCATATTGTCAAGGCTTACCGATACAAAAAGAGCGGGATTTCTCCCGCTCTGCACACATGCCGACAAGCTTTTTACTGTTGAATCCAGATTATTTCTGTATTTTCAGGAAGATTATAGTGTACTTTATAATAGTACAAATGATAACTGCTCTGATAGGGCATTGACCAGCAATGGTCGGGATACGGCAACGTGTACTGTTCCAGAGTTTCGCTCGGAGCGTTCAAATATTCCGCAATTTTTTCCTCATTTTTCGCAGTTATCGGGAAATTCGCATTATACCCTACATAGGTTTCAATATAATTCATCACTCCGTAAGCAGCAAATGCCGCACATATAACCAGTACAGGCATATAAAAACGCTTATTTTCAAAGCAGAATGCAAGCAGCATAATATCAAATATCACAAGATTTAATATACCGCAAAGCATTGTCCTCGGTCCCGACACGGGTGATGCGGACATCATAAACTGCGTTCCTACCGCAAGAATAATCGCAATTACCGCATTCAGGTATCCCTCGGGTTTATTTTTCAAAAGCTTTATTACAACAAGCACAAGGCTTAACGCAAACAGTACCGTGAGCAGTGCAACAAGCATCACCGTTTTGGCTGTCGCATAGACATACGGCGTTTTTGATATGATAAGCACAAGCACAATTGATACTGCATTTGCGAGTGCCGCAAGTCTTTCCCAACGCTTTTGTGCTGTTGCAATAAGATACAGTCCCATCACACCGAAATTAAACGAAATGAAGGGCAGCATATATTTTTTCGAGATAAAATTATAATAAAGCATCGGAAGCTGCTCACGCATTACCTCAAGCATACCCTTTTCCGTTTCAATGCCGTAGCGTACGAAGGTAGCAGGTGCGAAATATACGCTCACAAATCCGATAATTGCAGGGATTAACAGGCATAGTGACGGGGCAGTCGGCTTTTCCTTTCTGATAAACCGCATATCCAGTAAATACAGTACCACCACACCGAGCGTCATCATACCGTTCTGTTCGGTAGTTGCCGCCGAGAAGAATGCGAGGATATATAAAACAGGCAGTTTTCCCCTGCCGCTCGTCAAAAGATACCAGAAGGTTACCATCAATGCAAACGGGTACACATAATTAAACGAGCCTGTCAGCCAATAAACGCTTTCTCTCGTAATATCCACACCGAGCGACATAATCATCGCCGCCGCAGTAACCGCCGCAATTGCAGAGGCTTTCTTCCCTGCGAGCATTGCCGCAAACAGGGCAATTACTGCAATCAGCAATGAGTTCAAAATCTGCCACAGTATAGGCGGCAGTGCAACAAATACACTTGCAAGAAAATGCACAATCGCTCTGCCGTTAGCTAAAAGATAATGCTCCTTGTGCATTGACCAGAAATTTTCACCCCAAAAGGTTGCATAGTAATAGTCATCGCCAAAAAGCGGAATGTTTTGCATAACGGCAAACGCAAGCACGAACACAGCCGCAAACAATCCGATATACCATACATTTTCACGGTTGATTTTCTTCATTTTATACCTTCCTTTAAGTCCGAACAGATTTATATACCTATATTGGTATCTCTTATAATGTAATGCGGTCTGTTCTTCGACTCAACAAAAATTTTGGCAATGTAGCCACCGAAAACGCCGAGAATCATAAACTGAACGCCGAACATAAAGAGTACCAAAAGGCAGATAAGCCAGAATGGTGATATCACCAAATCACTCGCAAGACCTACAATCAGCGTTATAAGTGCCGCCAAGGCAGTAAGTCCCGTAAGTGTAATGCCTGCAAGTGCAGGGATATACAGCGGAAGATGCGAAAATGAGGTGAAGCCCTCAATCGCATACATAAGCAGCTTGCCAAATGACCACTTGGTTTCACCTGCGGCACGCTCAACATTTTCATATTCAATCCATTCGGTATTAAAGCCCACCCACGAGACAATGCCCTTGGAAAATCTGCCGTGTTCGGGCATAGACAAAATCGCATCAACCATTCTTTTTGACATCATACGGAAATCCATCGCACCGTCGACCACATCAAGACCGCACAGCTTATTGAACAGCTTGTAGAACTTATGTGCAAAAAAACTGCGTACAGGCGGCTCGTTGGCTCTTGTAACACGTCTTGTAGCAACGCAGTCACAGCCTGTACTTTTAATAATCGAGTACATTTTCGGCACAATTGCGGGCGGATGCTGGAGGTCGGCGTCCATTACAACAACGTAATTGCCGTCTGCAAACTTTAGACCTGCAAGCATTGCCGCCTCTTTGCCGAAATTCTTGGAAAAGCTGATATAGCGTGCAGATATGTCCTTTTCAGCAATAGCTTTTAGCTTTTTGAGCGTGTCGTCTTTCGAGCCGTCATCAACAAAAATCAGCTCAAAACGCACCGTACTCATCTCAGCAATTGCCTTTGACAGCTCGGTGTGGAACAGGTCAATCACCTTTTCTTCATTATAACACGGTACTATAATTGAAATCTTATCCATCGTCACGGCTCCTTTTTTTGAATATCCACAGCTTGCTTACCACATAGTTGAAAACAATCACGAAAACGCTCGCCAGAGCTTTTATGAGGTAATGGTTAAATCCCAGTGTATCCACAAATATGAATATACTTGCAATCTGAATAACGCTTGACACAACCCTCGCACCGACAAACTCGGTAAAAAGCTTTAGCTCGGTTGTAATATTTTCAGGTTTTGTTTCAAATACCAGCCTGCTGTTTACCGCATATGCAAAGATTATCGACACAACTATCGCTATAATATTGCTGACGGTCGGTGTACACCAATTTGAAAGTATAAACGTAACGCACCAATCAACCGCTGTTGTCGCAACCCCTGCAAGAATATATATTATAAGCTCACGGCTTAATTTGCTCATCAGTATTCCTTTAAGCTTGTCCAACAAAGTCCTTCCCTCCGATAACGCATATTTACCTTAATTATATATAATTATTGTATCATCATATGCAAAAATTGTCAATAACTGCACCCATATCAAGCAAAAAAATGTGTAAATCCGTCGGAATTTACACATTTTTTAATCTTAAGGATCCAAATGATTTATATCTCTCGGGAACAAGCTTGCCTGTCTGATATTCTGAAGGTCGAGAAGCTTCATAACAAGTCTTTCAAGACCTATTCCCAAGCCTCCGTGCGGCGGCATACCGTAACGGAAAATTTCCATATATGCACCTACGTCCTCAGGCTTCATATTATAACGCTCCATCTTGGAAACAAGCTCGTTATAATCGTGTATTCTCTGACCGCCCGTAGTGATTTCAAGGCCACGGAACAGGAGGTCGAAGCTTTCCGCAAGCTTTTCGTCCTCTTTCGAGTCCATAGCATAGAACGGACGTTTTCTGCCGGGAAATTTTTCAACAAAGATAAACTCGCTGTCCCAATTTTCCTTTGCATACTCGCACAGCTTAATCTCGTCCTGCGGGTCGAGGTCTGCCTGCTTATGCGATTTGCCGAGGATATCAAGTGCCTCGAAGAAGGTCACAATAGGTATTGATGTAATCTTCGGGAGCTTTGCCTCAAGAATTTTCAGCTCCTTCTGGTAATTCTCCTCGAGATATTCAACAACATACTTGAGCATAGCGGTTTCCATAGCCATAACATCGGTCATATCGTTGATAAAGCCCATTTCAAAGTCAAGTCCGATATACTCATTCAAATGTCTTGTGGAATTATGTTTTTCGGCACGGTAAACGGGTGCAATCTCGAAAACTCTGTCAAAGAAGGCAACACAGGTCTGCTTGTAGAACTGCGGACTCTGTGCAAGGCACGCCTCCTGACCGAAATATTCAAGCTTGAAGATATTAGCACCGCCCTCTGCACCTGCGGCATTGATTTTCGGAGTGTGTACTTCTGTGAAGCCTTCCTTAATCATAAATTCACGGAAGCCTCCGCAAACACCCTCGGCAATCTTGAAAACTGCTCTTTCTCTCGGGTTACGGAGTGCAACACTTCTGTATTGCATACTTGTTTCAATCGGGCAGCCGATTTTTCTGTCCGAAACGTGCAGCGGATACTGTGCCTCGGGCTTTGACAGCACGGTGAAATCCAAAAGTGTAATCTCTACACCGTAAACCGCACGCTTTTCCTCCTTCGCCTCGCCGACAATTCGAATATATGCACCCTCGCAGATATCGTCAATATTTGCCTTACAGGTTTCGGGCGAGTAAACCGACTGGAAAATATAACCGCCCGTACGGAGTATCACGAACGCAAAGCCGCTCATACTGCGTACCTTATGCACACACGCACCGAATACGACCTTACCGCCTATGCTTTTTTTAATATCGTCAAGGGTAATCTCCTTAACGAGGTCTTTGCCGTTAGTCTTTTTCATTCTCTTATTCAACCTTTCTATGGGTATAAGTCTGAAACAAATTTTCGTAGGTTGCTGCTTTGAACAGCGACGGCGTACGTGTGTACTCCGAGCTGTGAAAAGTGGTAAGATGCGGAAATTTATTCAGACCTTTTTCATTGAAGCTTCTTAGTCAGTATATCCTTTGCAACCTGCATATTAGCCCCTTTGCCCGCAAAGCGTATTACCTGACCCATCAGGAAGCCGAATACCTTTTGGTTACCGCTCTTGTAGCTTTCAACGCTGTCAGCATTCTCTGCGATTACCTTATCAACAATCGCTTCAAGCTCGCCTGTGTCATTGGACATAATCAAATTCTGCTCCTTGGCTATCTCCTCTGCCGCCTTGCCCGTTTCAAACATAGTTCTCAAAACGTCCTTTGCGGCATTCTTGGAAATAGTGCCTGCATCGCTCAGTTTTACAAGCTCTGCAAGTGCGGCAGGTGTGAATTTCAGGTCACATACGGCTGTACCGCTGTCGTTTAAGCATCTGTTAAGCTCAACAAGCATCAGATTTGATACCTGCTTATAGCTCGGACAAAGCTTGACCGTTTCATCATAGAAATCGGAGAAATCCTTGTCAAGAACAATCAGCCTTGCATCATCTGCAGGCAGTCCGTATTCCTTGGTATAGCGTTCAAAACGCATATTGGGAGGCTCGGGCATCGACTTTCTTATCTGCTCAATCTGTTCATCAGAAAGATACACAGGCGGAATATCAGGCTCGGGGAAATAACGGTAATCGTGTGCCTCTTCCTTTGACCTTAAAGCCTTGGTGTCGCCGTGGTTATCGTTGAAACGGCGTGTTTCCTGAACGACCTTGCCGCCCTTGTCGAGAATTTCTGCCTGTCTTTTAATCTCGTATTCAATCGCTCTGCCTATCGCCTTGACCGAGTTGAGGTTTTTGATTTCGGCACGTGTACCAAACTCACTTGAACCCTCGGGCATAATTGAAATATTTACGTCAACTCTAAGCGAGCCCTGCTCCATTCTCGAGTCGCACACACCTGCATATTTAAGGCGGAGTGCAATCTCCTCAACGAACGCCTGCACCTGTTCAACCGTACGGAAATCAGGCTCGGTTACAATCTCGATAAGCGGTACACCGCAGCGGTTATAGTCCGCCATCGAAATACCCTCGTAGTCATCGTGAACGAGCTTTCCTGCGTCCTCCTCGATGTGAATTCTGTTTATTCTGATATCCGTATCGCACACACGGATATGTCCGTTGGTGCAGATGGGATACTGGAACTGCGTAATCTGATATGCCTTCGGAAGGTCGGGGTAAAAATAATTTTTACGGTCGAAGGCGGAGTAATTGTTTACGGTACACTCAAGTGCAAAGCCTGCCTTTGCGGCGAGCGTAACCGCACCTTGGTTTACCACAGGAAGCGTACCGGGCATACCCGAGCATCTGGGGCAAACACGGTCATTCTGCGCACCGCCGAACTCGTTGGCACAGCCGCAGAACACCTTTGAATTTGTTAGCATTTCGGCGTGAATTTCCAAGCCGATAACAGGAACATATCTCATTGGTTGTTATTCCTTTCCGTCAAATCAGAATTTTACTTCTTTTCTTGCAAACGACTTTTCATAAGCGTCACAGAACGCAATAATCTGTGCCTCGTCAAACGCTTTGCCCACAAGGCTCATACCTATCGGCATACCGTCTGCACCGTAGCCACACGGCGTTGAGATTGCAGGCAGACCTGCAATATTTACCGTAACGGTGCAAATATCGGCAAGATACATCTTAACAGGGTCATTCTCCTGCTGACCGATTTTGTATGCGGTGGTCGGTGCTGTCGGTGTCAGAATTACATCGCAGGTATCGAAAATCGCCGCATATTCTTCTATAATCTTATTTCTTATGCGTGATGCATTGTTATAGTAAGCGTCGTAATAGCCGCTGCAAAGTGCGTAGTTACCAAGAAGAATTCTTCTTTTTACCTCGTCGCCGAAACCCTCGCTTCTCGTCTTTTTGATAAGCTCGCCGTAGGAATCTGCGTCCTCTGCACGGAAGCCGTATTTGATACCGTCAAATCTTGAAAGGTTTGACGCCGCCTCCGCCGACGAAATCAGGTAATATGCCGAAACAGCGTATTTCAGGCTCGGCATTGACGTTTCAACAAGCTCACAGCCTGCATTCTTATAAAATTCGGCAGCCTGCATTACAGCTGTTCTTACCTCGTCCGAAATTCCCTCGCCGAAAAACTCCTTGGGGATACCGATTTTCTTACCCTTCAGGCTTGTTCCGATAAGTGCGGTGTAATTACCCTTTGCTTTTTCCGAGCTTGTGCCGTCAGACGGGTCTTTTCCCGAAATTACATCAAGCACCAATGCGGTGTCCTCTGCCGAATCTGCACATACACCAATCTGGTCAAGTCCCGACGCAAATGCGATAAGACCGTATCTCGAAACCGCACCGTAGGTCGGCTTCAAGCCTGTAACACCGCAGAACGCTGCAGGCTGACGTACCGAGCCGCCTGTATCAGTACCGAGCGACGCAGCACAAAAGCCTGCCGCAACAGATGCCGCCGCACCGCCTGATGAGCCGCCTGTTACCCTTTCGGTATCAAACGGATTATGCACACCGCCAAAATACGAGGTCTGTGAGCTTCCGCCCATTGCAAACTCGTCCATATTCATTTTTCCGAGCATTACCGCACCCGTTTCATTTAGCTTTTCCATAACGGTTGCGTCGTAAACAGGCACAAAATCCTCCAGAATTTTTGACGCACAAGTGGTTTTTACACCCTTTGTACAGATATTATCCTTAATTGAAAGCGGAATACCGCAAAGCACGCCCGCATCGCCCGCATCGAGCTTTTTCTGAGCAGCCTCCGCCTGCTCTGCCGCAAGCTCGGGGCAAACGGTGATATAGCTGTTTATGTCGCCGTCGTGCTTTTCTATTTTATCAAGATAGCTTTTTGTAAGCTCTTTCGCTCCGATTTCACGCTTTACAAGCTTTTCGTGTAATTCTTTTATAGCCATTATTGCCGTTCCTTTCTCTCAAATTATACAACCTTGGGAACTGCAAAAGCATTATCCTTAACCGCTTTTGCATTCCTGATGATATCCTCTGTGTCGAAAGACGGTCTTGCACTGTCGCTTCTGAGGTTTTCATAATTGACAGCAGGAAGTGCAAAGGTTTTTATCGACGGGTCGATATCCTTTACTCTGTCCATAAGCTCTATAATATCCGACATTTCGGCAGTAACCTTCTCAATCTCCTCCTCGGTGAAGGTCAGCTTTGA
>JAFULX010000070.1 GCA_017483065.1 Clostridia bacterium
ATACTTGCCCTTTTCGGTCTTGTACACAGAATCCTGCATATCATCACGGACTACAGGCTTATTGGTCGGAACGGCAACCACGTCAAGACGGTAAATCTGCTGGAACTCCGCTTCTTCGGTCAAAGCAGTACCCGTCATACCCGAAAGCTTACTGTAAAGACGGAAGAAATTCTGGAAGGTAATAGTCGCAAGAGTTCTGCTCTCATTCTCGACATTCACACCCTCTTTTGCTTCAATCGCCTGATGAAGTCCGTCGGAATAACGTCTGCCTGGCATAATTCTGCCTGTAAACTCGTCTACAATCTGTACAGCACCGTCTTTTACAACATACTGCCTGTCACGGTGCATTACGCCGTTTGCGTGCAATGCCTGATTGATATGATGCTGAAGCTTCATATTATCGGGGTCGGCAAGATTTTCTACATTGAATGCCTGCTCCGCCTTTGCGATACCTCTCGGCGTCAGCGTTGCCGTCTTTGCCTTCTCGTCAACGATATAATCAGCGTCAACCTCCTCGGTCACAAGCTCCTTATCGTTCTGCTCGGTAACAACGAGCCTTTTCAGCCTTTTTACAAAAGCGTCTGCGTCCTTATAAAGGTTATTCGCAGCACCGCCCATACCCGAAATAATAAGCGGAGTACGTGCCTCGTCAATCAAAATCGAGTCTACCTCGTCGACGATGGCATAGTTATGTCCTCTCTGTACCATCTGCTCCTTATAGGTAACCATATTATCACGCAGATAGTCAAAGCCAAGCTCATTATTCGTACCATAGGTGATGTCGGCTGCATATGCCGCTTTCCTCTCGTCGGGGTTAAGGTCGTGAATAATAAGTCCCACCTCAAGACCGAGGAAGCGGTAGACCTTGCCCATCCACTCCGAGTCTCTCTTTGCGAGGTAGTCATTCACCGTAACGATATGCACACCCTTACCCGAAAGTGCATTCAAATACGCAGGGAGCGTGGAAACGAGCGTTTTACCCTCACCTGTTTTCATCTCGGCAATTCTTCCCTGATGGAGTATGATACCGCCGATAACCTGCACATAAAAATGCTTCATTCCAAGCACTCGCCAGCTTGCCTCACGCATTACCGCAAAAGCCTCGGGAAGAATATCGTCGAGGGTTTCACCGTCTGCAAGACGTTTCTTGAACTCGTCGGTCTTTCCACGTAGCTCTGCATCGGAAAGCTTCGCAATATCCTCCTCCATTGCCATTACCTTATCGGCAATCGGGCGGATACGCTTAAGCTCTCTGTCGGAATATGTTCCGAAAATTTTATCAAACAATCCCATTACTGCAATTCTTTCCTTTCAGTATATTTGTATCAGGACATATTTTCTGTTATACTCTTTTAGTATAACACACAATTATGGAAAATACCACCTTTTTTTGAAAATATAGCTAACTTTTTTGCAAAGGACGGCGTTTTTGTACGTGCTTATATAGCCAAAGGAAATATATACCCTGACACAAAGCCATTGCTATCCACGAAATCGGGTACGAGATATACAGCACCTCAAGACGTTTATCTGCTGCAAATGCCGTATATACCCACAGAACTCTGAAGCCGCACGCACCCACAATCGAAACAATCATCGGAACAACCGAGCTGCCGAGTCCTCTTACCGCACCGACAATCGTTTCCATTATTCCGCAGAGGAAATAGGTTGTACACACATAATTAAATCTCAGAAGTCCGTATTCAATTACCTCCGTCCCATTTGTGTATAAGGGCAGAAGATATTCTCCGAACAGTGTTACCAGATTACCAAGAACAAGACCGATAACAGACACTATTGCAAGACACTCTATAAAAACCTTTTTCACTCGGTCAAACCGTGCCGCACCGTAGTTCTGGCTTGTAAAGCTGAGTGCGGTCTGATGAAATGCGTTCATCGCAGCATACACAAAGCCCTCAACATTCGCCGCAGCGGCATTTCCTGCCATAACCGTCTTGCCGAAATAGTTGATGGACGATTGAATAATCACGTTGGAAACAGAGAACATCATAGTCTGAATCCCCGCAGGAATCCCAATTCTTACCATTCTCAGCATCACTCTGCGGTTTATACGCAGCTTTTTCAAATCAAGACGGCAGAAATTATCAAGCTTTGTAAGACAGCGTACAATAAGCAGTGCCGACACAGCCTGCGATATTATTGTAGCAAGTGCAACACCTGCAACGTCCATATCAAACTGCGTTACAAAAACAATGTTAAGTATCACGTTAATTATTCCCGCAACTATCAGGTAATACATCGGACGACGTGTGTCGCCGAGTGCACGCATTACCGCATAGCCGAAGTTATAGAGCATACTTGCAGGCATTCCCATAAAGTAAATCCGCATATAAAGGGCAGCCTTGCCTATAACATCGGCAGGAGTATCCATCATTTCAAGAAGCGGCTCACACAGCACTACTCCGATTATCGCAAGTGCAAAACCGCAAATAACTGAAAAAAGCACCGAGGTGTGTACGGTATCACCTGCAAGCTTTTTATCGCCCGAGCCGATTGCCTGAGCGGTCAGCACATTCGTACCCACCGAAAAGCCTACGAACAGATTAACAAGCAAATTTGTCAGTGCTCCCGTTGAGCCGACCGCCGCAAGCGAGCTTTCACCCGCAAAACGTCCGACCACTATAACGTCCGCCGCATTAAAAAGCAGCTGTAGCATACTCGACAGCATAAGCGGCAGCGAAAACATCAGTATCTTGCCGAACAGCGGTCCGTTTATCATATCTATTTCATAATTTTTGCCTATTGCCTTCATTTGATGTCACGTCCTTTGCCATAGTATAACGAATTGTTGTTTTATTGTAATGTAACATATAACTTGCGAAGGAAATTTCCCGCAGATTGCGGTTTCGCAGCGAGCGGTGCCGTACGAGGGTACTGCCCCGAGCGAGAAAGTGCAAGATACGGAAAATTAACAAGCATCAGGGGACCTCAATCAACTCCACGTCATTCTCATCAAGCATCGTCCGCCACTCCTCGGTCAGCTTGATATCGGTAATAACCGTATCAATCGGCTTAAAGTCGGAAATTGTGGGTACGCCGAGCTTGCCGAGCTTTTTGTAGTCGCAGAGGAAGATTGCTGTTTCGGAACATTCGAGCATTGCCTTCTTGATTGCCGCCTCCTCCTCACTCGACTCGGTAAGCCCCCGAAGGATTGTCGCACCTCGGCAGGAGAAGAAGAATTTATTTGCATAATAGCTCTTTCTTATGGTTTCCTCGGCAATTCTGCCGCAATAGGACATATTCTTCGGCGTGAGCATACCGCCCGTGCATACAACCTTGATATTGCCGCACCCTGCAAGCTCGCTCACGACACGTTCTGCGTTGGTGATTACGGTCAGGCTCTGCTTATCCTTGATGGATTTTGCTACATAAAAGCTTGAGGTACTTGCGTCAAGGAATATGGTTTCACCGTTTTTAATCATCTTGGCGGCACGCTCGCCAATTCTTTGCTTGCCCTCGGCATTGACCGTCGTTCTTGCGGCATAATCCATATCGTCCGAGCCTTCGACGAGCGTTGCACCGCCGTAGGTACGGACAAGAACTCCCTGCTTTTCGAGCTTTTCAAGGTCGCCCCTGATTGTTTCGGTTGTTACCTCGAAAAGTTTGGCAAGCTCTACCACAAGCACGCTTTTATCCCTTGCTATTATCTCTGCTATCTTGCTTCTTCTCTCTACTGCAAGCATTTTTCGTATCCTCCCTGTATAACGTCAACAGGCTGTGCCACAAAAACTGTGACACAGCCATTTAATTTTTCATATAACAGACTGCCACAAATCCGGATGCGGATTTGCGATAACCTCTGTATTTATCAGCACTCCGTCTGCAATTGCAAGCCTTGCACCTGCGTCAACCGCCGCCTTTACATCGGCGACCTCGCCTGTTAAGGCGACAAAACATTTACCTGCCATACCCCGTGCAATCCGCACCTCGATAAGGTCGACAACTCCTGCCTTCACCGCAGCGTCCGCCGCCTGAATAGCTGATGCCGCCGTAAATGTTTCTATGATTCCAAGTGCGCCGTTCGGCTTTGCACAAGCCGTTCCGCAGACCGCCTCGTAAACCTTGTCGCCGAGATTGCCGATTACAAAGCTGTCAATCAATGCACTCTCTGCAATAAGCACAGCACGGTCAACCGCCGCCTGAATTGCCGCCAAGTTACCGCCTACAACGGTGACGTACTTACCCGGACAAACCGAGCCTGAATCAATCAGATGTACATCGGCACTTTTTAGCATTTCATCGGTAATCCGTATGCCCTTGGATATATTCTTAACTTCTATCAAGCCAATCGAATTTATCATTTCCAAATCCCTCGTTTTGGTTTTGATTTAACTATATGCGTTCAATTACAATGCGCTCGGGAGTAACCTCCGTTACCTTTCCGCTTATGCTTGCGTGCATAGTCGTACCGAGCAGATTTTCGGGCGTTTTTGCAATCATATCGCCTCTTTGAACGCTGTCCCCGACCTTAACTGTCGCAACGGCAGGTGCACCGACGTGCTGACGTGTGGGAATATACACCTTATCGGGTGAAAATTCACGCATATCACGCACTACCGTTTTGCCCATAAACCGCCTTAAACCAAGCCTTTGAGCCAACAGCTTTGACGGTACAAGTCTGCCTGCACGCTCGGGTCTTACCGCATCAATCTTTTTGGGTGTTCTGCGATAACCCTGCTTTGCAAGCTCGGCCTTAACCGACATAGAAATCGCCTGCGGGTCTAACATCTGCTGACAGGCAATCACACTGCACACTCCGCAGCCGCAGCAAAGCGAAGCCTGCAGGAAGCTGTCTGCGTTTGTAACCTCGCTGTGCGATGCCGCTCTTAAGGTCTTATGTACATTGATATCATAACCCATAAGATGCCTCGGGCAGATATCGGAACACATATGACAGTTACAACAAGCTGCCGACGCACGCTTTAAGGTGACAGACATTGGTCTTATTCTGCTCATTATAACCTCGTGTTCCTCGGGGAATATTAAAAGTCCCTTTGTAGTCTTGGTTACAACGTCATTTTCTATGTCAACGAGCTTACCCATCATCGGTCCGCCGTTTATAAGCCTCTTTCCTTTCAGGTCGGTATAGCCGCACGCTGTGAGAAGCTCTTTGATTTTCATACCGACAGGCACCTTTACCGTAACGTCACGGTCGGTATCGCCGCCGATAGTAACATACTTTTCAACAACAGGCGTATCCTCGTTAAAAAGCTTCCAGATATTAAAGAGCGTTTCGGTATTCGATACCATAACCCCGACATCAAGCGGAATACCGCCCTCGGGAATAATTCTGCCCGTGGTTTCGTAGGTCAGAATAACCTCGTCGCCCGCAGGGTAAATATCGGGAATTTCCTTTACGCTTATACGTGTACCCTCCATTGCCGCAACAACCTTGGGGTCCAAAAGATACATATTCTTGCCCTTGATACCGATTATCGCCTGCTTTGCACCGAGGGTATCAAGCAGCATATTGAGCGTTTCAACTATCAAATGCAGGTGTTTCTGGTAAATGTGGTGGTCAACCATCATCAGCGGCTCACACTCCGCCGCATTCACTACGATTATCTCTGTCTTTTCGGACAGCTTGCGGTGTGTGGGAAAGCCTGCACCGCCCGCACCGACTATACCTGCGTTGAAAATCAGCCCTTGAAGTTCATCAAGCTTCATTTAGCATCTGTCCTTTCTCAGGGTTACTGAATTTCATCAACAATGCCGACAATAGCCGCATCTACGGGCGAATCGCATTTGTCAATGCCGAGTCGTGCCGCCGAGCCTGTTGCGATTATAACCTTTTCGCCAACTCC
>JAFULX010000071.1 GCA_017483065.1 Clostridia bacterium
CAACGTCAAGCCGCCAGCCCGAAGCACCTGCCTTGAGCCAACGTTTCACGATTGCATTCTCACCCGAGAGGATATATTTGCGGTAAGCCTCGCTGTTTTCTTCTACTTGGGGGAGAGTTTCAATGCCCCACCAGCTCTCGTATTTGTCGGGGTAGCTGAAGAAACGGTACCAGCCGTAATAGGGCGAGTCTGTGGATTGATATGCACCGAGGCTGTCGTATGTGCCGTTTTTGTTGAAGTATTTGCTGTCGCTGCCCGTATGATTGAACACGCCGTCTAAAATTATGCGTATTCCGCAGCTTTTCGCCTCGCTGCACAGCCTTTCAAAGTCGGCATTTGTACCGAGGACGGGGTCTATAAGCTCATAATCGCCCGTATCGTAGCGGTGGTTGGAGTAGGCGGAGAAAATCGGATTTAAGTAAATTACACCGATACCCAAATCAGCAAGATAGGGGAGCTTTTCGATTATTCCCTTGATATTACCTCCGTAAAAATCGGAGCAATCGTAAGCACCGCCGAACTGTTCCGCCTTATAATACGGAACCTCGCCCCAATTTCTCTTTTTTATATACGGTTTTTCCGCAGCAAAATCACCGCTTTTAGAGAAGCGGTCGGGGAAAATCTGATAACAGACGCATTTTTTAAACCAATCGGGCGTTTTGTAGTCGGGAGAAGAAACGGTAATCTGATATTTTTTGTCGGGTATGCCGTCATAAAGTCTGCCCTCGCCGCCGAGTCCCTTGTCGTTGTTGCCGTAATAGCTGATACCGCCTCCGGTGTCAAGCTCAAAATAGTATGTCAGCTTGCAGGGAGTATCGGGCAGAGTAAGCACCGTTTTGTAAATGTTATACTCGCCGACAGCGTGGCTGTAATGCATATTTATACGCCCCGTGTCGGTAACAAGCCTGATTGCACGGGGTATTCCGCACCCCTCAACGGCAATTGCGAGCGTCACCGTATCACCGCAGGAAACACTCCCGAACGGAGAGCGGAAAAAGCTTGAATGTGAGTTGTGTTCTATCTTCATCAAAAAAACCTTTCTGATAAATTGTATATAAGGGGCGATAAATTCGCCCCTTAACAGTAGTTATTTTATTGGTGTCAAGTGCCAGATTTTCTCGTTGTACTCATTGATAGTACGGTCGGACGAGAAATATCCTGCCGAGGCGGTGTTCATAATCGCCATTTCAAGCCACTTATCACGGTCCTTGTAGTCCCTGCCAATTCTGTCCTGAGTTTCGCAGTATGCGTCAAAGTCACGCAGTACCATATAGGTATCGGCATAGCCGTAATCGCCGAACAGAAGAGTCTGGTAGAGGTCCTGAAACAGCTGCGGATGCTCAGGCTCAAGCTCACCCGAAACCAGCTGGTCCATAACACGGCGAAGCACGTTGTTGGTCGCATAAATAGTCTTGACCTCCTGATTGTCGCCCATACGGATTCTTGCGTCAACCTCGTCTGCGGTCAGACCGAAGATGTAGATATTATCCTTGCCCACCTGCTCGAGCATCTCGACATTCGCACCGTCGAGAGTGCCGACGGTAACGGCACCGTTGAGCATAAATTTCATATTGCCCGTACCCGATGCCTCTTTACCTGCGGTAGAAATCTGCTCGGATACGTCAGCCGCAACAACAAGCTTTTCGGCAATGGAAACACCGTAGTTTTCGAGGAATACCACCTTGATTTTGCCCTTGATACGCTCGTCATTGTTGATAACATCACCGATTGTGTTAATCAGCTTGATAACAAGCTTTGCTCTTGTATAACCGGGTGCAGCCTTTGCACCGAAAATGAAGGTGCGGGGCGTATAATCCATATCGGGATTTTCAACCAGACGGTTGTAGTCTGCTAAGATATGCAGTATGTTCATAAGCTGACGCTTATACTCGTGCAGACGCTTGGCCTGAACGTCAAAAATCGAATCGGGGTCAACATCAATGCCGTTATGCTCCTTGATATACTCGGCAAGACGCACCTTGTTATCACGCTTAATGCGTGCAAATTCAGCCTTAAATTCCTTGTCCTTTGCGAATTTCTTGAGCTTTGCAAGCTGGTCGTAGTCCTTAACCCATTTGTCGCCGATTTTGGAGCTGATAAGGTCGGCAAGCTCGGGGTTACAGTTGCAAATCCAGCGGCGGAAGGTGATACCGTTGGTGATTGCATAAAAACGCTCCTCGTCCATACGGTAGTAGTCCGCAAAAATATCCTTTTTGAGGATATCGGTGTGCAGTCCCGAAACACCGTTCACCGCAAAGCAGGTCGCAAGGCAGAGATTTGCCATATAAACCTGATTGTTTGCAAGAACAGCCATCCAGCTATGCTTGCCCGTATCCCCTGGGTAGAATGCCTCGATTTTTTCCATATTACGGCGGTGAATTTCCTCGACAATCATAGAAATTCTCGGCAGAATTTTCTTAAACATATCAAACGGCCACTTTTCGAGTGCCTCGGACATAACGGTGTGGTTGGTGTAAGCGAACGTGTTGCAGGTAATATCCCAAGCGTCCTCCCAGCCGAGTCCCTTCTCGTCCATAAGAATACGCATAAGCTCGGGGATTGCGAGCGTCGGGTGCGTGTCGTTGATGTGGATAACAGCCTTCTGCGGCAGATTTTTCCAGTCTGTGCCGTAGCGTGTTTCGTATTCCTTCAAAATCCACTGCAAGGTTGCCGATACGAGGAAATACTGCTGCTTTAATCTCAGCTCCTTACCCTCGGTATGGTTATCCTCGGGGTAGAGTACCTTTGAGATAACCTCGGCAAGCTGCTTTTCCTCAACCGCACGGATATAGTTACCTCTGTTGAACTCGCTCATATTAAAGTAATCGGGTGATTTTGCCGACCAGAGTCGGAGCTTGTTTACAATCTTTGAATCGTAGCCAACGAGCGGTACGTCATATGGCATAGCGAGAATTGTATGCTCGTTCTCATAACGGCACACAAACCGTCCGTCCACCCAATCGGTATGCACCTGTCCGCCGAACTTGACCTCAACGGTTTCCTCGGGACGTGCAATCTCCCACGCATTGCCGTTTTCAAGCCAGCTATCGGGCAGCTCAATCTGATAACCGTCCACAATCTTCTGTCTGAACAGACCGTACTCGTAACGGATTGTACAGCCGTAAGCGGGGAGGTCGAGCGTAGTCAGCGAGTCGATAAAGCACGCTGCAAGTCTGCCCAGACCGCCGTTTCCAAGACCTGCGTCATTTTCAAGCTCAACGATATCAGAAAGCTCATAGCCGAGCGAGCGGAGTGCGTTTTTGTACTCCTTAGTCTGCAAAAGGTTTAAAATATTTGTCGCAAGAAGTCTGCCCATCAAAAACTCAAAGGACAGATAGTAAAGCTTCTTTGAGCCCTCCTGCTTAACCTGCTTGTGGGACTTGCCCCACATTTCCATTACCTTGTCACGTGCCGTAAGAGCACAGGCGGTATAAATCATTTTCGGCGTTGCGTCCTCTAAAACCTTTCCGAAATGTCTTGATACCTTGCCCTCAATCTCCGCAACGATTTTCTGCTCCGCTGCGGTCAGTTTCTTTGTTGCCATTACTTATAATTCCTTTCAATTATTTACTTTTTTTATCTGAAGCCTTTTTCTCGGCTGTTTTCTTCTCTGTCTTTTTCACAGGTGCTTTTTTCTCTGCCGCTTTCTTGGCGGGTGCTTTCTTTGCTACTGTCTTTTTGGGAGCAGCTTTCTTCTCGGGTTCAGGCTTTACCTCCTCGTAAATGCCTGTCAGCTCACGGTACATTGCAATGTATTTATCCGCCGAAACAGACCACGAGAAATCACGGCTCATAGCGTTTTTGACTATATTATTCCACTCATTGCGGCGATTATAATATATATCCATAGCATAATGTATAACGTGAATCATCTCACCCACGTTATAGCCCCCGAACGAAAAGCCGACGCCCTCGCCCGTGTACTCATTGTACGGCTCGACGGTGTCCTTAAGACCGCCCGTTTCACGCACAATCGGCAGCGTTCCGTATCGCATCGAGATAATCTGCGACAGACCGCACGGCTCGAAGCGTGACGGCATCAAAAATGCATCGCACGCTGCATAAATCTTATGCGACAGGTCGTTTGAGAAATAGATATTTGCACTCACAACCTCGGGATTTTTCCACGAGTAATGACGGAACAAATTCTCATAAGCCTCATCGCCCGTACCGAGGATAACAAGCTGACAGCCGCCCGAAACAAGTGTTTCAAGTGCACCTGCAACAAGGTCAAAGCCCTTTTGGTCGGTAAGACGTGAAACAATACCAATCATAAACTTGTCGGGGTCAACGGGCAGGTTGAGCTGCTCCTGCAACGCAAGCTTATTCTTACGCTTACCCTCGGCAGCGTCAGCCAAGCCGTAGTTTGCATAGAGCATCGGGTCGGTTTCGGTGTTCCATTCCTTGTAGGAAATGCCGTTTACAATACCCTGCAAGCTGTTTCTCCTTGCCGACAAAAGTCCGTCAAGCCCCTCGCCGTACTCGGGAGTGGTAATCTCCCAAGCGTAGGTATCGGATACGGTGGTAATCCTGTCGGCATAAACCATACCGCCCTTTAAGAGGTTTGCGTCCTTGTGGTATTCAAGCTTGTCGTTGGTGAAATAGTAATCGGAAATGCCCATTACGTCCTTGATTTTGGCTAAATCCCATCTTCCCTGAAATTTCAGGTTGTGAATGGTCATAACCGTCTTGATACCCTGATAAAACGGATTGTCACGGAAGGTATCGAGAAAAACAGGAATTGCACCCGACTGCCAGTCGTTGCAGTTTATAACATCGGGTCTGAAATCCAATGTCGGCAGCAGCGACAGCACCGCCTTTGAGAAGAACAGGAATTTTTCGCAGTCCAGATGGATATAATCGTATGGCTTATCGCCGTTGAAATAGTACTCGTTGTCCACAAAATAGAAGGTCGTACCCTCGTGCTCCATCGAGAACACACCGCAATACTGCTTACGCCACGCCATATCAATATAAATATGGTTGAGATATGTCATTTTGTCCTTGTACTGCTGCGGAATACAGCGGTATAAGGGCATAATAACCCGTGCGTCAATGCCTTTTTCGCATAGCGCTTGAGGAAGTGAGCCGGCAACATCGCCGAGTCCGCCTGTCTTGACAAACGGTGCCGCCTCGGAGCTGACATATAATACTCTCATATACTAATCTCCCTTTCTTAAAATGAAATAATTGTACGCCGTTGTCCTTAGTAAATTACAGAAAAGTTCTGTCTTACCCTTAATTTTACCGCAAAACCACCCTTCTTGTCAACCTAAACGGCGTAAAATAGTCGTTATCTACAACACACATTGAAAAATTCCGCTTCAATTTATATATAAATGTCTTAACTGCGTCAAATTACTGTCCCCATAACTCACATTGGTTTTCAACAGGTGTGGAAAACTTTCTCGACCTGTAAAAATGGCTTAAAACCGTGTGTTTTGATAAATGAGTACAAGTTATTCACCGACTTTTACCCTGAAAAAGTGGAAAACTCAGCTTAAAATTCGATAATTTTATGTAAACCAAGTGGAAAAATTTAATTCAACGCAGTTATGCGGTTTGTTTTACCCCTTTTCCTCGTGGATAACTGTGTGGAAAACGTGGAAAAGTCGGAAAAATCCGATAAATATGCGGTTTTTGAATTTTCCACACTTAAAAGGGTGTGGAAAACTTTTTGTAATTTGGTTTACATAATCACTTTTTGCTGTAAAGTGATATGCCAAAATTTACACCTCTTGAAATTTTACGCATATCGGGCGAGAATATTCTCGTGTTTTACTTGCTTTTTCTTCAAAAATATGTTAAAATAGATGTGATAACTTTAAAAAATCGGAGGCATATGCCAATGGCTAAGAAGACTAAGGAAAAAGCTCTGGATATGGAGGCTATTGCTAATCAAAAAATAGTCGACGTTGAGCTTAATAATGAGATGAAGCAGTCGTACATCGACTACGCAATGAGCGTAATCGTATCCCGTGCACTGCCCGACGTGCGTGACGGTATGAAGCCCGTGCACAGACGTATTCTCTACGATATGTACGGCGAGAAGCTGACATATGAAAATGATTTCAAGAAATCTGCGGCGACCGTCGGTGACGTGCTGGCGAAGTACCACCCGCACGGCGACTCGTCGGTTTATGATGCGATGGTGCGTCTTGCACAGCCGTTCTCGCTTCGTTATCCGCTTGTACAGGGTAAGGGTAACTTCGGTTCAATCGACGGCGACCCCCCTGCTGCGTACCGTTATACCGAGGCGAAAATGTCCAAGATGGCGGCAGAGATGCTGTCCGATATCGAAAAGGACACGGTTGATTTCGTACCGAACTATGACGATAAGCTTAAAGAGCCTGACGTTCTTCCGTCAAGATTTCCGAATTTGCTCGTAAACGGCTCGTCGGGTATTGCGGTCGGTATGGCGACAAACGTTCCGCCGCATAATCTCTGCGAGGTGGTAGACGGTATTATTGCCGTGATTGACGACCCGATGATTGAGATGGACGAGCTTATGACGCATATCAAGGGCCCTGACTTTCCGACAGGCGGTCTGATTATGGGTATGAGCGGTATTAGAGCGGCATACACCACGGGCAGAGGCAAGATTACAATGCGTGCCAGAGCCGAGATTGAGGAGCTTGCCAACGGCAGAAACCGTATCCACGTTACCGAGCTGCCGTATCAGGTGAATAAGCAGCGTCTTGAGTGCCATATCAACGAGCTTATTCGTGACGGACGTCTGGAGGGCGTTTCGGGTACACGAGATGAGTCGGACGATAATATACATTTTTATATTGATATCAAGCGTGACGCCAATCCGCTCGTTGTACTTAACAATCTGTATAAGTTCACACAGATGCAGGAAACCTTCGGCGTAATTTTGCTCGCACTTGTTGATAAAAGACCGAAGGTACTCAACCTCCGTGAGATGATTAACTGCTACATTGCACATCAGGAGGAGGTTATCGAACGCCGCACACGCTTTGACTTGGCAAAAGCCGAGGAAAGAGTTCATATACTCGAAGGCTACAAGACGGCGGTTGACCATATTGACGAGATTATCAAGATTATCCGTGCGTCAGCCTCCTTTGCAGATGCAGCACCCGTATTTGCGGAGCGGTTTGGTCTTGACGAGGTGCAGTCGCAGGCTATCTGGCAGATGCCCTTGGGACGTCTTTCGGGCTTGGAAAGAGATAAGCTTGAGGCAGAGCTTGCCGAAATCAATGCGAAAATCGCAGGCTACCGTGACATTCTCGAAACAGAGGGTAAGGTACTCGAAATTGTCAAGGAGGACCTTATCGCAATCAAGGAGAAATACGGCGATGAACGCCGCACAAGCATAGAGCCGTTTGCTGATGACCTCGAGGACGAGGATTTGATTGAGGAGGAGGAAATTGTCGTAACCCTCACTCATAACGGATATATCAAGAGAGTACCGCTTTCAACCTACCGCACACAGCACAGAGGCGGCAGGGGTGTTGCAGGTCATACAACCCGTGAGGAGGACTATGTTGAGCAGATTTTCACCACCTCAACTCACGCAAATATCCTGTTCTTCACCACAAGGGGCGTTGTATATTCAATGAAGGGTTACCGTATCCCCGAGGGTACACGTCAGGCAAAGGGTGCTGCAATTGTAAATCTGCTGCCGCTTGAGCCTGAGGAAAAGGTGAATGCAATGATACCCGTAATGTCCTTTGACGAGGGCAATTACCTCACCTTCTTCACCAAAAACGGTACTGTTAAGAAAACCGATATTATGGACTATTCGCACATCAGAGCGGGCGGACTTCGTGCGATTGAGCTTGTCGAGAATGATGCTCTTGTCGGCGTAATGCTCACCGAGGAAACGGACGAGCTGATGATAGGTACGAATAACGGTATGGCTATCCGCTTCCGTGCTGATGATGTCCGTGCAACGGGCAGAACGACCCGAGGTGTCCGTGGTATCAGGCTGAAAGGCAATGATTATGTTGTCGGAGCGGTTAAGGTGACCGAGGATAAGACGGTGCTTTGCGTAACCGAAAACGGCTACGGCAAAAAGACCGAATTTAGCGAGTATAACTGTCAGTCAAGAGGCGGCTCGGGTGTTTACACCTACCGTATCACCGACAAGACAGGAAAGCTGATAGGTATGAATGCTGTCGGCGATGACAATGATATCATCACCATCACCTCCGACGGTGTACTCATTAGAATGCACGCCGACGAAATCAGCACCTACGGCAGACAAACTCAGGGTGTCCGCATTATGAAGCTTGCCGATGACGTCAAGGTTGTAAGTATGGCGTTGACATCACGTGACGAGGAAACCGAGGAGGCTGAATAAAATCGCCCACAGCACCCTTTTCAAAAGCTCGGAGTACTACCTGTACGCTGTCGCTTTTTCAAACGGCACTGTGAACAATTTTCTTTCAGCCTTAACAGGTTGTTCAATAAAACAGGAAAGGAACAAATCAAATGAAAAAGCTTTTATCACTTATCATATCGGCATTTATGCTTTTTTCGCTCTGCTCGTGCGGTGGCGAAAAGGCGGACAGCGAGCCGATTAACTTTACGATTGAAATGACAGACGGCTCGGTTATGAAGGGCGAGCTTTATCCCGATGTTGCACCGATTACCGTTGAGAATTTCGTCAAGCTCTGCAAGGAGGATTTCTATGCAGGACTTATCTTCCACCGTGTCATTCCCGGCTTTATGATTCAGGGCGGCGGCTATGACGAACAGCTGAACGAGAAGAGTGCCGACTCAATCAAGGGCGAATTTTCCGAAAACGGCGTGAAAAATGACCTCAAGCATACAAGAGGTGTAATCTCTATGGCACGTACAATGGTGCCCGACTCTGCAAGCAGTCAGTTCTTCATTATGCACGCAGACGCACCCTCGCTTGACGGCAACTATGCCGCATTCGGCAAGATTACCGAGGGCTTGGAGGTTGTCGACAAGATTGCCGCAACCGAAACGGGTACTGTAAATGCAATGTTTCAGGACGTGCCAGTTGAGCCGCAGGTTATAAAAACAATCAAGATTGAAGAATAAAGGGGATTATATTATGAATGAATTAGTTATTACAATGCGTGACGGCGGAGTGATAAAGGCGGAGCTTTATCCGAATATCGCACCGATTACCGTTGCCAATTTCCTCGATTTGGTAGATAAGAAATTTTTTGACGGACTTATTTTCCACCGTGTCATTGAAGGCTTTATGATTCAGGGCGGCGGTTACGATGAGAATATGAATCATAAGGAGGCGGAGTCCATTAAGGGCGAGTTTGACGCAAACGGCTTCAAAAACGACCTCAAGCACACCCGAGGCGTGATTTCTATGGCTCGTACATCTTTCCCGAACTCCGCAAGCA